>JBGAWA010000097.1:0-16195 GCA_044227805.1 Chitinophagales bacterium
AGATCAATTTTTACATCCGTCGAGGCAGGGGCTTCCGGTTCTTTTTTGGATTTGGCAGGTTTTGATTTCGTATCAGCGTCTCCTTCTTCTTTTGGTTTTTCGGCCGCTTTCACCTCGTTATTTTCTGGTGCAAAGGGAGATGCTGTTTCCTTTGACAGGGTAACGAGGTAGAGTTTACTCATGTTCTCGTAGGCGATCTGAAATTCAACATTGCTGAAGGTGGGATTGAAATCACGGTCCGAGATCAACACCAGGTATTTTCCGTCTTTGGTGAAAGTGGGTTCATAGGAATTATACCAGTTATCGGTAACAGCAGTGGCTGTTTTGGTAGAAAGGTTGTAAAGGAAAATCCTGTTGTTGGTTTGCCATTCCGGCCGCACATAACATATCCATTTACTGTCGGGCGACCAGTCGTAGAAGTTGTACTCACCCACATTGCTTGATTCGATTGGGGTGATAGTTTTTGAATCTATGTCCACATATTGTAAGCGCTGTTTCCTGTCGCTCCACATAATTTTTTTGCTGTCAGGGCTCCACATCAGGTGATATTTATACACGTCGCCTGCAGTAGTGATGCGAACCGGCTCACCGGTTCCATTTTGTGAACGGATGTAGATTTCATCTTCACCACTCGCATCACTGATATAGGCAATCCACCTGGCATCAGGACTCCACACCGCGTCGCGATCATGGGCAGTGGAAGATTGGGTGATATTTCGTGTAATACCTGACTCTGCCGGAACAGTGAAAATATCGCCGCGGGCAATGAAGAGCATGCGGTTTCCGTCCGGTGCAAGATCCCAGCCTTCAATAAATTTTGACGCATCAACCAGTTCGTCACGGCTCCAGTTCTGATCGTTGTCAATTTCGATCTTCACCGGTGTTACCTGTTCATTTTGAAGGCTCAGCAAATAAAGCAGCCCGCCTTTTTCGAAAATAATTTCCTTGTCACCCAATGACGGAAACTTGATGTCATAATCCGTATAGTTTGTCACCTTGCGAACCTGCTTTGTAGTCAGATCATACACAAACAGATTCATGGTGCGGTCACGGTCACTGAGAAAATAAATCTTATCACCGGCCCACATTGGCTGCATATCCTGCGAAACATTATTGGTGATATTTTCCCATTGCCTTGTTTCCGTGTTATAGATCCATACATCGTCTGCCATTCCACCCTGGTAATACTTCCAGGTTCTGAATTCACGAAAGATCCGGTTCATCGCCATCATTTTTCCATCAGGAGAGTAGGAGCAGAATCCCGCAACGGAAAACGGAAGTTCTTGCGAAAGGCCGCCATTGATGTCAGCCATGAAGAGCTGTCCTTTAAATGCATTAAACGATTGCTTGCGGGAACGATACACGATGTGTTCATTGTCTTTCCAGGTCATCACGATGTTGTTTGGACCCATGCGATCAGAAAGATCATCACGGCCGAGTGTGGCGGTATACGTGAGCCGCTTGGGGATGCCGCCGTTAGAAGGGATTACATACACTTCTGTATTACCATCAAACTGCCCGGTGAAGGCAATATTTTTACCATCTGGTGAATAACGGGCGAACATTTCGTACCCGATATCGCTTGTCAGCTTACGGGCCACACCGCCGGCTTTAGCAACCGTGTACAGATCACCGGCATAAGAGAAAGTGATCCGGTTATCATGTACGGTTGGAAACCGGAAGATCTTTTCTTCAACGGCGTCTTGCGCAGTAGTGGCGCTGAAAGCAGCAATGACTAAAGCAATCGCAGCAAAGCAACGGGTTATCATGGAAGTATGGTTTTAGATGGCGAAAAGTACGAAAGAAGGATGATGAAACTGATGACTTTTTCGACATCCGGCTGTATTTCGCCGACAACTCTACCTGATAAGCCGTAAGGGAACTTTACTTTGCTTATGGCAACAGTTTTTCGCCAGAACTTAATGACAAACACGCTCAACCCGTATATTTTTAATATAAAAACCCTGCTTCACTACGGGGGAGCGCTGCTAATGGTTTGCTCATTTTTTCAAAAAGGAAAATATTTCACCCACACAATGCAGCGCTGCGCCACGGTTTGCTGGGCCTTACGCAACTGTTTACAAAACTTAAAGAAGGTGGAATGCAGTACTAGCAATGCTTACTGTTTGTTACTGATGGCAGCAAGGGCAACATCACGGAATCTTTGCAAACAAACCATCTGAAAGATCAAAAATGAATCATCACTTTTAGGGGTGGGTTAACATCCCGGAAGGGTGGGTCAACATGCTCCGGAATATACACAAAAAGTATTTTTTTATCGAAGTCTGTGCCAAGGGTATTTAATTTATATGGATTATCCTTTGACAGTAAATGGACTCACTCGTTGAGTTAATATTTAGCAGGTACACCCCAGCGTTCCAATCGATGGAAATGATTTTGTAACTACATTTTCCACAAGGCAAAGGTTGAGTAAGCATCTTTTTTCCAAGTATGTCAAATATGGTTAGTTCATATGACATATTACTGAACGGCAATTCGGTTTCAACTACATAGAAATCTGCAAAAGGATTCGGGTAAGTATTAACTCTAATCTTTAAGGATGGAAATACTAGAGTCGTATCATCCAGTGTACTATCTTTCCAATGCAGTACTGGATTACTGCAAACAAATCCCCCTCCAAAATATCCTCCAATAGTATCATTTTCTTCTATGGCATGAAGAAGCATCTCACTTCCTTCACCCCAAACTTTCGCTCCATCTATAAATTGGAGATACCCATCGTTTCCGAGCCATTGGGAAGTTTCTAAGAACAAAAATTTACCATAAAAATCCCCACCATCTTGTAGTAATAAAGTCTGTGTGAGATGAAGATTAGAGTAGCCACATACAGAGCCTCCAGAATCCAATCTGATGTAGCAGTTAGACAATTCCAAATCATTGGAATAGGTTAGGTGATTACGGATTATAAGAGTATCTCCAATAGCAGAATAGCCCATAGCATGTCCGTTCCAGCACATAGAATCAACCCACCCACCATCTTGGGATGATGTAATAACTTGAGAAAAAGAGGGTTTTAAAAATATTACATAAAAAAATGCAAGCAGCAAAAAATTTAATGCATCAATTCTATACATCACTGGATAATTAGTTTGGTTCGTCCAAGAAACTCACCTTTTTTATCTGTGAAATGTAATAAATAGAAACCCGGACTTAATTTGGAAATGTTTATTGAATTAGTCGATTGAGTTAGGGATAAACGTTGAATGTCCTTTCCAGACTGATCGATAATAGCAAGTGAGTATTCTTCTCTTCCTAAAACAGTTACACTAACAAAATTGTTCGCTGGATTTGGATAAACATTGATGAGATTGTCAGTTTTCTTATAACTTGACTGATTGGGTATATTTGAAGATGAAGATGAAGATGAAGAAGAGTATTGGTGCCTAGCACTAAAAAGAACTATATCATTTGGTAACTCAAAGTAATTGGGTATGCAGTCAAAAGCCATATCTGCTTGTACATCGTAGCTTCCATCTCCAATGTTATCAACATCAATTGGTTCATTTAGATTTATTTCATTCTGTGCATAGATACTTACATTCGCATGCTCGTTTAAGGTGACATCATTTAAATCGTATGTATCGAGGGCCTTCAATACTAAAGGATAATCATTACTTCCATAAGAAACATTGTATGTAGTGTTTGAGTTTGGATCAAATATAGGAAGAGACATTGGGAAAGTTGCCTCGATAACTCTGTTAGTTAAATTTCCTAAATAATATTTAGGGCTTCCATGGAAAACTAAACGAAATAAATTAAAAGCTAACATATAGTCTAATCCATTATCTTCATATGCATTGGTAGGAAGCGGATTACATGGTATACTTTGTGCTTCCTCCGATGCAGAATTGAAAGCATCCAAGTAATCCAACCAAAAATGATATGAGTCTTGACTTGAAACTATTGCAGGAGGATCATGCGGTTCTCTATTTTCAAGAAAACAATTCATTAATGAAAATCTGGCCTCGTCGTTTAGATAAGCCTGCTTATCCATATTTTCCCCAAACCAAGTTGATGATATCGCTGCAATACCAAGAACCATATTTTCGTTTTGAGGAAAAATACCAGTGCCTTCAAACCAATTCCACATTTCAAATCCAATAGTAGAGGAAACAAAATTTTGGAATTCATCGCCAGTTATTTTCTTATACGTTTTCGCAAGAGCAAAAGAAAAAGCTTGCGTATTGTGGCCTCTACATACAAAATTCCCGAGAGGATCTTCAATTAACCAATCTGTTCTCCCTACAACATCACCTCTCATATATTCCAATATTCTAACTGCGATAGATTGAGATTCTAAGCTTAAATTCATTCCATTTACAAATACTCCATTGGGGATACAGCTTTGAACAATTCTTAACCCTTCTAAAACTCCGTATGCCTCATCTTGACTCATTACATTTCTTTGCATTGATTCAATCGGATTGGTTACTTCACATTTGTTTCCCATACCATTGTTATCGCCAGCATTACAGCAAGAAGTCGCTTCAGTTAAATCATAGTTGTCTCCAAAATAATTCATAGCAAAATCCTGGGGCACATCCGCTCTCGCGAGGAACCCATCCAATGCAGGCGAAAAATTATATAGTTCTTCAGCGTATAAATCTAATCTGTTAAGAGTTTCTAATGCATAGTATAGCTCTAGCTCTGTAGACTCTATCTGTTCATCCGTGCTTCCACCAGAATTGGATAAAGTCAAGAGTAACCACTCAGTTCCTAAAACCCCTAGATACTTTCCCAATTCAATTAACGGATTATCTTGGAATTTCAATTCACCAGTAAATGGATCTTGCCCATATCCTGTACATAGTCCTTGATTAGCACAGCTAAAATCATTTTCTATGTACTGTTGCTCCCATATGGTATTTGGATTGTAATACAACCAACTACAGTTTGTATTTTTGGACCTAGTGATAGCTGGCATGCTAAACCCAGGTCCAGATCCTATTCTTAAAAATCCCGGATATTTATTATAATCAAAATTATCCCCAACTAATCTATACCGATAACTGGCATATTTCATCTCTAGGGAAGCTTCAGCAAACCAATCAAATGATTGCGCGTTTAATCTAACACACGTAACTAATAAAATTCCTAGTAATTTAAAATCCTTCATAAGTATCACATTTTTTTTAAATGGACTTCATAGTTATTGTCGAGAAAATTGATTTTTAACCATAACTTATTCTGGGATAACTTAATAATTTCCCAAATAGGTAAAGGGCTAGAATCGCAATTGCCATCTGATATAAATCCCGGAACAGAAACAAAAGGAGGTGGCACAGCGGCCGTGCTATAACACCCTAAAGTACCCACGTAGAGATCATTATCATTATTTAGCAGAGTCCAATTTGAATCATTAAAATTTGTAGTATCTGAAAAACTGACCGAAAAGCTAAATCCACCGGGAGTTAAATCTTCCTCACTATGGAAATGCAGAGATGCAATATTTAATGAATTTACTATACTCATTTGATCAATACCATTTTTCGTGGAGTACTCAATTGTATAGTCCCCAATAACTCGTGTACTTGGAGAAAATACACTAAACAGTGGGCCGTCTTCATATTTACAACCAACAAAAAGAAATAGAAAAACGATGATTATAGTTTTATTCTTCACCACATTTACTTTTTAACTCATTTAATTGCTTTTGTAGATCTATTACATACAAGGTAATTTCTTCAAGGCTTTTCAGTAGAGCAACGTTCATCTCTTCGACATCAATACCATATTCTTTAATACTTTCCGCAGAAGGAACATGGGGCAAATGATGTTCTGATTTAACATATTCCTCTAACCCTATTAATGATAGTAGTGTGTATTCTGGTTTGAATACATAATCAGGCCAATAGGCCGAAGATTTTATAGTGAAGCCTTGTGCAAATACTTTTCCGTTTACCGCCAACTTATAGTCTGAATTGGACGGATGTCCACTTGCAAAACTCCAATTAATACCTATCTGTCCGTTATCCCGTATTGAAAATAAATTTGTTCCAGATGAATTTGTAACTTGGAAAGCAATGTGACTTTGATCATTGTAATTGGCTGCAATATGGAGTCTTCCTGAAGGGCTTGCGGTGCCTATTCCTACATCACCATTATCAATGATTGTCATATTTTGATCCCACTGATTTGCACTCGGAGAATCGTAAAATTTGATTGATTTCCCAATTACATGAACTTCCTTTGAAGCACCGCTCCCAGATCCATACAATTCTATTGTACCGCCATCATTGGAAGTTGTATTGCCATTAATAAATAAAGCTCCAGTATTCTGTTTTCCCAATAACGTGCCTGTTAAATGCACGTTACCATTTACGGTCAATTTCTCGCCTGGATTAGATTCACCTATTCCAACCTTTCCATCATCTTTAACTTTTAAAAGCGTAACCAAATCGCCATTAGATACTTGAAATGCCGTTCCATTTGTTGCATCGGAAACAATTTCAACTTTAGCTTGCGGATTATCTGTTCCAATTCCAAGATTTCCTTCCATTGGTATTTTGAAAAGCTTATTGGGATCAGAGCCACTACATGTATTGTTGAACCATCCCATATACGGATTAATGCATGAAGAAACTGGAAAATCAGGTGCATGTCCAATAATATTCAATCCTTTTATCTCACCACTTGGAGATGTCCCTATAAGATGAATTTCATTTGAGTTACTGCTTGAATAACTTAGTGTACTGATCTTCACTTGTCCACTAATATCCAATTTTGCTTGTGGGTTACCAGTTCCAATTCCAACATTGCCATTATTAGCAATTCTCATAGCTTCTGTATTGTTCGTTCTGAACGAGACAGATGAAGTGTCACTGGTGCCAATAAAGCGAGAACTAGAGTTAATTCCTGCATTGCCTGTAAGGGTCCAATCATCACTCGCCGGTTCTGTCAATGTTAAAGAAGTTTGCTTCGTGCAACTATTACCATCTGTAATGGTAACCTGATATGTGCCGCCTCCGAGAATTGAAATATTAGCAGTAGTCTGACCCGAAGACCAACTGTATGAATATGGTGAGATTCCACCACTCGAAGAAGTACTAATGCTTCCATTGTAACATTGATAACAGCTGACATTAAAACCGTTAGGGTAAACGGAAGGAGTCACCGTATTTGAAATTGCACTTGGTTGCGTCAAAGTTATTTGACCATTTGTTGAGGCGCTATTTGTATCGCGGACAGATACATTATATATACCCACTGTTAGATTAGCCAGATTTTGATTAAAGCTACCATTACTCCACAGAAATCGATACGGAGGAACCCCACCTGTGATGACTATAGTTGCATTACCATCACTTCCGTTATTACAGGAAATATTGTACCCATTGTGAACACTACTGGTAATGCTGGAAACCTGTAATGCCGCTGGTTGCGTAAGCGTGGTTGATTGTTGCACAGTACATTGATTTGCATCAGTTACTGTTACGGAATAGGTGCCAACAGTTATCCCGGTAATAGATGCTATTGTCGCACCGGTATTCCATGAATATGTGTATGGCGGTGATCCCCCTGTAACATTTGCTGTAACTGATCCATCTGAGCCACCGAACCTAGAAACATTATACGGACCTGGATACTGTGAGCTTGTTAATGTTGCTTGTAAAACTCCGGGTTGCAGCAAAGTTTTAGTTTTACTCTTCTGATGGCCCGCATTATCATATACGGTGAGTGTGTAAGTTCCTGCTCCTACGTTAGACAAATTTTGAGTAGTTGCACCATTTGACCACTGATACGTGTAGGGCGGAACTCCATTAACAATGGTTGCGTCAATATATCCATTTGTAGCAGCATTACAACTGACATGATAGCCACCGGCGTAACTCGACACGTTGAATGTTATTTCCATTGGCTGGGAGAATACCTTGGTGCAAACGACAAGTAAGCCAATCACAAAAAGTGGTTTTCGTGGGATAATATGAGATTGATGCATTTGACTCTATTATTTATATGTTAGTAAAAAACTGTTTACTATCGATAAAAGCCAGTCCTTAAACTTTCACGCAATAGCCCTCGTATATGACCCTTGTTTGAGACCACGATGACCTCCATGCAGTTACTAAAAATTAGAAGATGAAATATTTTGATCAAATATAAATAAAAAGATAGATTAAGGCAATAGACCTGAGGATGTCCAAAAGTTAGTTGAAAATCTATAAAAGAAAAGAGGGTTCAGAAGTTTGATAATTTAGTAGTGCGAACTAAAAAAGATCAAATCCAGAACCCATGAATAAAAGTACAGCAATCAGCAGAGAAAAATTCTACCGGTTATTTGAGCATGCTGTAATCAGGCGATGTATGCTGATGAACCCATCAATACCACTGATATTTTTATCGACCTTACTGACACTTCGTTTTGCCTGTGCGCAGGCTGATCAACCTGTATTCTCACTATTTCTAATCGGAGATGCCGGCGAATATGCGGTTACAGACACCGCTCATAACAAGACGTTGCAACAACTCAAAGCTGAGTTGCTCGCTGATCAGTATCAGGCTCATAGTGCAGTCATATTTTTAGGCGATAACATTTATCCCTGTGGTTGGGCTGCTTCCAACGCGAAAGCAGGAAGCGTAAAATACGAGCAGATTCCGTTTGTGTGCTGCGATAAAGCTAACGGCGAAACAATGGGTGCCAATCAGCAGAAATTGGCCAGTCAGTTACAGGGACTTGACGATTATGACGGAAGCGTTTTTATGATTCCGGGCAATCATGACTGGCAGCGCGGACAAAGGCAAGGTCAACTATTTGTTGTGCGGGAGAAAGAGGCCGTTGATGCATATTTCAATACGGGACAACTGAAGCACGGCGGATTTTATCCTAAGGCATCATTTGGTCCGGATGATACGCTGATCCAAGCGGCTTCCGGCATAAATATTCGCCTGGTCTTTCTTGATTCTCAGTGGTGGCTTCATGCTCATGGTTCTGCCATGGCAGGCTTCACATCAGGGAGCCGGAAGGAAAGAAGACGGGCTTTGGAACAATACCTCGACGTGCTGGACAGCCTGGTTTATCGCGCCAAGCAGCAAAATGAATTTATGGTAATCGCACAGCATCACCCGATCTATACCTATGGCAAGCACAGCGAAAAATTAATTTCATTCCCTGCTGCCAGGATGAGATCACAGCATATCGGCAGCAAGCACTATGATTACCTGCGGCACAGGCTGGATACTATCTGCAGTAAATACTCGGTTGACAAATTGATTTTTGCCGCAGGGCACGATCACAATCTCCAGTATTTCAGGCTTCCGGGTTATATACATATTGTAAGTGGCGCAGGGTCTAAATGCACGAATGAAAAGAAATGCAAAGAATATAAAAAGGTGAAGGCTGAGCACAATACATCCGTACTTGAAATGCATGGCAGTTTTAATACCACCGGATTTTTTAGAGTTGACTATTTCAGGAATGGTTCTTACAAGACGTTTATTTGGTCAGACGAGCTGCACAAAACTGTTACGCCGGCGGGACTTACTGACTTCACTTATCCTGAACGGTAAGATAACCGGAGAGCTATTGTTTTGAACCTGTGATGAACCCTGATTTTCTGCTGAATTTCCGGGTGTAAGCCTATTTTTGTTCAGAGCGGAAAATGGCCGGATTACCCACCACGTTTTACCCGGTTTATTTCTTCGTCAATGGCACTTTGCCGCCTGCGTTGCGATTCCTGCGAAGTGCCAAAGCGATACGAGAAATTGATGCCGAACCGGCGCCGGTCATTGTTTTGCGCAAAGGATGAATTGATGTTGGCATAAACGATTTCACCTTTGATATTATTTGTGTTGAAGATGTCGCGGGCATTCACCTTCACACTGGCCTTTCCGTCCATAAAGGTTTTTTTAATTCCCATGGAAACGTCGCCATTGGCTTCGATAGCGGCAATACTGAAAATTACCGGCGACTGATATTGCGCCGACAACTCCAGGCTGAATCCTTTCGGCAAGGTAAAGCTGTTTTGAATGTTTACCTGGCAACCTAACTGTGTATTATGAAAATCACTTTCAAGATATTTTGTTTCCAGGTCCTGGTAGAATGCTGTCACTACCGGTGTAAGGCTCCACCATTGAAAAGGTTGCAACTGTGCGTAGGCGGTGGCGGCATAAGTGGTGTTTGATCCGAAATTTTCGGAAAGCAATACGATTGTCTTGGTGGAATCAATTTGGTAGAACTGTTCCTGGATCTCATCATTTGTGCGGCTGTAACTGAAGCTGAGGTTATAGTTTTGTTTGAATAAATAGGAAAGCTCCAGTGAATTGGTAAGCTGCGGCCTGAGGTTTGGGTTTCCCTGCTGGTATAAATAAGGATCAAGGAAAAAAAGGAAGGGGTTGAGCTGATCATAATCCGGCCGGTCTATCCTCCGGCTGTAGGAAACAGAAATCGTATGATCGTCATTGATCTTGTCACTCACACTCACTGATGGAAACAACTGGACATAATTGCGGTTGAAGTTTTCATGTAAGGTTTCTGAATTACCGTCCGATTCAGTCACTTCACTTCTCAAGCCCGCTTCGATACTGAAATTTTTGAATTCTTTGCTCAACTGTACGTATCCGGCATAAATGTTCTCCCTGTAAATGAAATGGTTGGTTTTTGTGCTGTCAATTATCCAATCACTGTTTTGCTGAACAGAAAATATTTCTTCATTGTCATTCTTAACAGCACTTGCTTTTATTCCGATGCCCGGACTTTGTGTATGGTATAGCAACGGGTAGCCGGTTTCTGAACCATCTTCCTCGAAGTAAATGGTTTCGTAATGATCGTCTCCTTCGCTGTTGAAGTGCGAATAGTCAGCATCCGCCGAAAGTACAGTACCGGCGGTATCCAGCTTGCCGTCATAGTTAAGGTTGAAGGAAAAATTATCTGATAAATTATGGATGTCGCCATACGTATGGGACCCTGGCTCATAAGCGCCATTGCTGTTATAAATAGTCGCGGAAGTATTGTTGATGGTGGAATAAGTGTCGGAATAGCCGCTGACAGCCAAACCAATTGTTTGCCTGTCGTTGATGAAATAATCAATGCCAGCTTTGTAGCTGTTGTCGAGGTAGTTATTTTGCATCGTGCTTTTTTCAGTCACGGATGACAGTGAATTTTCAGCCGCGAAATTTCGCAGTACGTCAAGCGTCTGATATTGTTTGTAGTCGGAATAATTATAGCTGCCAAAGAGATTTACCTGCTTTATCCGGTAGTTGAGGTTAATACCTGCTTCGGGGCTCCATGCCTGTGACTTTTCAACTCCTGCAGTTACAGCGCCATTTAGTCCGAGGTTCCTGTTTTTTTTGGTGACGATGTTAATGATGCCTGCATTGCCTTCCGCATCATAACGGGCTGAAGGTTGGGTGATCACTTCAATTTTTGAAATGCTTTCCGCCGGCATAGCTTTCAGCTGATTGGCCAGTTGATCTGCAGATAAATAGGTTGGCTTATCATCAATCATCACCAACACTCCTTGTTTTCCACGCAAGCTTATATTTCCATCCTGGCTGACGACTACGCCGGGCGCTTTTTCCAAAGCATCCATCACACTGCCACCGGAGGCAACGGCACTGCCTTCTACATTCAGTATCATCTTATCATGCTCATGCTGAATCATTGGCTTTTGTGCAGACACCGTGACGCCGGCCAGTTCTTTAGATTGCGGTGTCAGTGCTATGCTGCCAAGATCAACCACTGCCGTTTCTGCTTCAATGGAAATTTTATCAAGCGTCACTTTTTCAAAACCCAGGCTGGATATCAGCAAGGCGTAATTACCCTGATGAAGCTGATCAAAAACAAATTGTCCGGTCGCATTGGTGAATTCACCTTTGATCAGTGAGCTGTCTGTCGCATTCAACAGCGTTACCGTGGCAAATTCAACGGGCTCATTTTGATGATCAAACACCTGCCCGGAAATGGTACCTGCATTGGCAGTGTGGATTCCGTGCAGGCACAGCAATACCAGGAATGGTAGTAATTTTTTCATAGCTGGAGATTTGTTGAAGGGAGCGTGCAAGTGGAAGATGCCTGGCCTTTCCCGGATTAACAATTGGGTATATGTCGTTTGGCACAGCCGAAAGGTTACAGGCCGAAATAATTTTTCTAAGAAAGTGCAACTCCTCGTACAGTCCAAAAATTAATTTAGCAACTGTCATGATAAATCCGCGCGTCAAATAATTAACTTTCAACCTTGATGGATACCAAACCACTATTTAAATGCCAACAACATTGATTTTGCGTACCGAAGCCTGGGTTCTTTCACTGCTGCTTTTTGTGTTGATGATTGTGTTTGTATGGCTTGGTAATTTTGCCGGCAGACACTGGCGACGAAAGGATTTTGCCACGGCATCAGCAGCAGCGGATGAAAAGTCCGGATTTGGCAGCCTTGAAGCAGGGCTCTTCGGGCTGTTTGGATTTATTCTGGCCATCACCTTTGGCATGTCTGGCAACCGGTACGATGGTTACCGCAATGTAATAGTGCAAGAAGCAAATGACATCGGCACTGCTGTGCTCCGTTCCGACTTATACCCTGATTCTATTCGATTGGAATTTAGAAAGGATTTCAAAGCCTATTTGGAAGCCAGGATCGGTTACTATGAAGCAGGGAGGGATCTTGATAAAATAATTGAATACAAAAAGGAAGCTGCATTAATCACTTCCAGAATCTGGAAACGTGCGACAGATATGTCGAAGCAGCCCAACATGCTGATTCCTTCCAACCAGATGATACCTGCACTGAATGCCATGATTGACATTACCACCACACGCGAATCAACTTTGAAGGCGCATATTCCGGACATAATTATCATAGCTCTGTTCGTGCTGGCACTTACAGTCACTTTTGTGGCTGGTTTCGGAAGTTCCGTCATCAGGAGAAAGGACTGGATCATCATCTGTGGCTTTTCACTGCTAACTTCCCTGGTGATTTATGTTACGCTTGATATCGGACGGCCTATGCGCGGACTAATAAATGCAGAGGTTGGCCAAGGTGCCATGGTGGAGCTTCGCAGTATGTTTGATGAGTGAGCGTTTACAATTGCCATGACTTGAATTGGAATCTAACCCGCAACACTCGGTTACAATTTCAATACAGGGAAAATTATCATTAGTATATGCTATGCTGTTCAGATAACGGTGCTAATTGCCCAAAAAGAGCTTTTCAACTAAAAATCTGGATTGAATATACCTGGTTGATTTTGTTATTGTATCATGAACGTTATGATTTCGGCAGCATGTGAATCACGGAAGGGCATTCATAGATTTTCAACATTCGTTCTTTAATTGGCTAATGTTATATAATTTTGTAAAAAAATCAATAATATGAAACGAGTTGCCTTTGCCGGAAGTTTGCTGGCAGTAGTTCTAACGATTAATTCCTGTATCCTGCCATATCCATCTGACGCTGATCTATACCAGGATGTGGCAACCATTACCAGCCGTGATTCCACGGTGGATTTTGGAGGTTTCCATACTTACAGCGTACCAAGTGCAGTCTATTTCTGGGATTCGGATTCCACGTATGATTCCATCAATGCGCAGTATTCACAACAATTAATTGCTTCGGTTGTGAGTCATATGAACAGCAGGGGTTATCAGCAGGTTGATAAAACAAATGATCCCGACCTGGTTATTAACATGACAGCTACTGAAAATCTTAACATCGTTTATTATCCTGGTTACGGTTATAACTATTGGGATTGTTATTACTGGGGCTGGAATTGCGGCTGGTGGTATTATCCTACTTACCCGACAATTTCCACCTATAAATCGGGTTCATTAGTGATTGACATGGTGAACAGGAGGGATGCTATAGACGGAGATCTCGGCTATCTGCCAATACCATGGACATCGATTGTGTATGCACTCTCTTCGTCTGATCCGTCCTTTAATGTCAGCAAGGCATTGAAAGGAATTGATGCGGCCTTTGCACAATCTCCCTATCTCAAGTCAAACTAATTCTTCATCCTACAATAGCACATTATGAAAAAGTTAATTTTTATTTTCATCAGCATCCTTTGTATTAGTTCATCTTCGGTTTTTTCGCAATCAGAATTCACCTTGAACTATGATATGAATCTGCCCGTCGGATCCGTAACTGATTTTATTTCGAGTTACCAGTTTCGCGGCATGAATGGGCAGTACCGTTACCGGTTTACCGATAACCTGGCAGCCGGATTTGATCTTGGCTATAATTCCTGGTACCAGAAAAAATCAGATGTCACCTATGAAGTAGACAACGAAACATCTGTTACCGGAACATTCTATAATTATAACCGCAACTGGACCATGCATGCAGCCGGTGATTATACTTTTGGCGACCCAACTAAAAGAGTACGGCCTTTTGTAGGATTGGGATTGGGTGTAAACAGTATTGACCTGGAATCTTACGTAGTGGACTATGTGATCACTGCAACCAATAAATGGCCTTTTTCTATTTCTCCTGAAGTCGGGATGAGGTTCACGCAAACCGGTTCTCGTGTGAGCGGAAATATCAGCGCCTACTTTAACTATACCACTTATGATTACGAAAATCTCATTAGTGACCTCAGTTATGTAGGTTTCAGGGTAGGCATTTCCTGGAAATAGACACAGCAGCAAGAACGGCATGTCAGGCTTCTGGAAATCTTCAGGTAGTATCGAATCTGGTGTTGCATTGCCAAACCTGATCTTATGAAAGAAATCAAATGATTGCTTTGCTGTAATCTTTCAGCCTGTCGCCTTGGCTCCGTTTTAATCACTGACAATAACAGTATTGAAGATCACATGGCTGACTGTCCATTTTGCTTAATTGTGTCATGAGATAAAAATGAGATGGCATCATGTCAATTAGTTATAGTATCTGGTTATCAGACCTTCCATCTCCGTCGCTTCTCGATTTTGAAATGGTTATTTTTTTTAGCTGATTCTATAACTATATTTATGAAAATTTTTTAGGTATGAAATATTTTCGGTTTTATTTCTTGTTAATGGCTTTGATGGGACAGTCGGTTTTGGTAGTTGTTTATTTCTTGTTAATGGCTTTGATGGGACAGTCGTTTTTGGTAGTTGCGCAGATGTCTGATCCCGCGCTTGAGCAGGGTGGTAGCAAGCTGCAAAATTCCACTGACAGCATAAGTAAAAAGTTGCTCTATCCTAACAATTTCAAATTCAGTCTCACCTCCAATCTTGCATTTTCTCCCTCTGCTATTTTTTCCTATGAGCGGTCGCTGAAGCAATACCAGACAATATCGCTGAAAGCAGGATATATAACATTTCCGCAAATAGTAAAGACACGCGATCCTGACAGCATTTATTTTGAATCTGAAGTCAAACGCAGCGGGTACACCTTTGGAGCAGACTACCGGTTTTATTTTAAGAAGGAAAATAAATTTGATGCTCCGCACGGACTATACTGGGGGCCTTTTATTGATTACACTTCTTTTACCAATAAACGTTCTGTTTCTTTTCCGGATACATCATTTGCTACAGGCACACTCGATTTCACTGGAAAACTTAAAATTCTGCAGGCAGGTATCAACCTCGGATATCAGTTTGTGATACGCGACAGGATCACTATTGATATGAACCTGTTTGGGCCTGCTATTGCTTTGTACGGCGCATCGTTGACCTTGGACGGGCAGTTTGACCTGAATGAAGAAGACGAATACTTGCAGAAACTCTATGATTATCTTATCGACAACATTCCCGTTGTCGGCGAACTGGTAAATACAGGGGAAATAGATTCCAATGGCCGGGCAACCCTGTTTTTTGCAGGCTTCCGGTATTCAGTCAGTGCAGGATTCAGATTTTAGAATGCCAGATTAACATATTACATCGTTACACATTATCGAACCAGTTGCAATTTTGGGAAGGCTGCAGCGGCTCATTAATAAACTTGCGTTTGGCAAATAGTAGCCGCAGTGCAACTACTTGTATTATTTGCAAGATGAGGTTGAAAATCTGCTAGTTTAACTCCTCCCATACAAGCATGCCATTCATGCATGGCATACTTTCTAAAAAATAATATTGGAGGGAATGAGTTGCATCGTTACTTTTGTCGAGAAAAAAAACTCAATATGAAAAAGACAATTTTAGTATTTACGCTGATGACTGTTTTTGTGACCATGACTATGGCACAGCAGAATGAATTTGAATACCTGAAATCAGAGTATAAGTCGGATCGTAAGACGCTCCTGATGAACTACATGAAAC
>JBGAWA010000098.1:0-16237 GCA_044227805.1 Chitinophagales bacterium
CGTTTGATTTTTTGCCGATACCATAATCTAATACGAGATTGGTGCGTGACGTCTTATCCATATTTATACGGAGGCCAATACCAAAGGCCGGTTGAATGTACCTGAATACCTTAATATCTCTGTCCTTATCACTTGCTGTTGTACCATTAATAAACAATACACCTCCCAACACCTCATTGCAGGTGATCGGGAAACGATATTCAAGCTCACCATACACGAAATTTTGTCCTCGAAAGGTGCCTTGCGCGTAACCTCTGCCGCTTCGGCTTCGCTGATCCCAGCCTAAAGCCGGCAAAGCAAGATAGGGTAAAGCATTGGTCGTTAATGTTCCGAATGCCCACCATGCAAGGGTGTGATTGTGTTGTTTGACTCTAAAAGTCTGGAAGTAGCGAAATTCAAAAGAAAAATTAGAACTGCTTTTTTGCTGCTTCGAAAAATTTGGCTCGAACTGATAGCTGAGATTCACATAGGTGCCCTTCGTGGCATTTATCTGGTTATCTCGTGTATCAATGATGGCATGGGCACTGATTCCATTGAGTGAATAATTGGTAGAGTCGAAGCCATGCATTAAGCTGTATGCAGTATGGAAGGAGGTATCTTTTCCGGAAAGCAATGGATATTCCACGGAAATTTTATCATAAATATCGAAATTGATACCTGCACCCACATAAAAAATACCACTGACATTATAAGCAGCCAGTTGGTGAAGTTTATAATAATTATAAAACATATTCTCAGCGATAGAATCCGGTTCAACGCTTTCATTGCCTATGATAATTCCATTGGCGTTTGATTCCATATTCAGTGCATCCGTGCCTAATCCATAAGTTGGCTGTGAATAAATGAAGATACGCATATCACCCGAAAGAATCAGTTTGTTTTTTGCCAGCAGCAGATTGTTTTTGACCTGGAAAAGCACCTGATTTTTAGTGGTGTATTGAAAATTAGCATTCACCACTGAATATTTGTCGAGTGGATCCTCCCCTTTAAAAGTAATCTGTCCGGCCAGGCCAATGATAAAACCGGTTGCCGGTGAAGAACCTATGACCGGTGCGCCAAAAATGTAATAGTTTTTAGGTGTCTGTATTTTGCCAGCGGTGTCTTTCTTCAGTAAATCACCGATATCCTTTACCTGGCACTTGCCGGAGTCAGCACTATTTTGAGCAAATGCTACGGGCATAAACAGATAAATCGAAGCGATAGCGGCTACTACGGATCGTATCCAGCAATTCAAAGGAGTGACAGAGCATAAACTTGCGAGGGATGTTGGCCGATAATCTAAACAGGCTGTACAATGATATTTCATGATTCTTAATAAAAAGGGTGTTATGTGTTTCAAGATATCTCTTTTTACACTGTGAGGCCCAAACAAAGGTAGAAAACGCATCTCTTCAGTAGGTGCATTGATCAATGTCTACTGACTTCCGACTTCATACATGCCTCATTTCAATGGACGATACAGTTAAGAATTTTTTTATTTAAATAGCATCTTCATCGTCCATATGTGATGGATGTGGTTGGTAAAAAATCATCTGAAAAATACTGTTTATACCTTACTGAAAGGCGACACAAAGCGCATCGTTTACAGTTCAACTAGAATTTGTATCAGCTGATTGCTATGGACGGTTACATGCATCCCTGGCTCTCTTTTTCATTGATGGCGAAGCGAAGGCAAAGACTGGACAACGCCTATTATACATTTGTGGAGCAAGAAATTGGCTACTCGCCTAGAAATGCAGATATAATTCATCTTTACAGAGAAACTTTGAGAATATTTTATCCACTAGTAAACCTGTTAACGGCTTGATTTGCAATGCATAGCGTATGTGAGGGTAAGAAGGAATCAAATTATTTTTAAGGCCGGGTTGCATTTTCAATTTTTCCCTTTACCTTTGTGTCCCGCTTTTGAAAAAGCACTCCCTTAAAACAGTTCTGATTTAGCATTTTAAACGAATAGAGGAGAAGTAATTCTCAGCCATTTGCAAGTCCCGGATTCATTGGGATCATGTTCTTTGAAGTATTGGAAGATAACAATTAGCCAGCAACAAAAAAGGTAAGTGTTTTAAGCTAGAATTAACTCAAGTTTTTTTACAACGGAGAGTTTGATCCTGGCTCAGGATGAACGCTAGCGGCAGGCTTAATACATGCAAGTCGAACGGTAACAGGTGTAGCAATACATGCTGACGAGTGGCAGACGGGTGAGGAACACGTACACAACCTCCCTCTTACTGGGGCACAACTCCGAGAAATCGGGGCTAATTCCCCATAAAATCTTAGAGTGGCATCACTTAAAGATTAAAACTCCGGTGGTAAGAGATGGGTGTGCGTCTGATTAGCTAGTTGGTAGGGTAACGGCCTACCAAGGCAACGATCAGTAACTGGTGTGAGAGCACGACCAGTCACACGGGCACTGAGATACGGGCCCGACTCCTACGGGAGGCAGCAGTAAGGAATATTGGTCAATGGGCGAAAGCCTGAACCAGCCATGCCGCGTGCAGGATGAAGGCCCTCTGGGTTGTAAACTGCTTTTATCTGGGAAGAAACACCCCGTTTCTACGGGGCTTGACGGTACCAGAGGAATAAGCACCGGCTAACTCCGTGCCAGCAGCCGCGGTAATACGGAGGGTGCAAGCGTTATCCGGATTTACTGGGTTTAAAGGGTGCGTAGGCGGGCCTTTAAGTCAGTGGTGAAATCTCCCGGCTTAACCGGGAAACTGCCATTGATACTATTGGTCTTGAATTCAGTTGAGGTGGGCGGAATGTGTCGTGTAGCGGTGAAATGCTTAGATATGACACAGAACACCAATTGCGAAGGCAGCTCGCTAAACTGACATTGACGCTGAGGCACGAAAGCGTGGGGATCAAACAGGATTAGATACCCTGGTAGTCCACGCCCTAAACGATGATTACTCGATCTGTGCGATACACTGTACGGGTCTATGCAAAAGCATTAAGTAATCCACCTGGGGAGTACGACCGCAAGGTTGAAACTCAAAGGAATTGACGGGGGTCCGCACAAGCGGTGGAGCATGTGGTTCAATTCGATGGTACGCGAGGAACCTTACCTGGGCTAGAATGCATTCAGACCGATGCCGAAAGGTGTCTTTCCCGCAAGGGACTGTTTGCAAGGTGCTGCATGGCTGTCGTCAGCTCGTGCCGTGAGGTGTTGGGTTAAGTCCCGCAACGAGCGCAACCCCCATCACTAGTTGCCATCGGGTAATGCCGGGGACTCTAGTGGAACTGCCTGCGTAAGCAGTGAGGAAGGAGGGGACGACGTCAAGTCATCACGGCCTTTATGTCCAGGGCTACACACGTGCTACAATGGCGGGTACAATGGGTTGCCACTTGGCGACAAGGAGCTAATCCCAAAAAGCCCGTCTCAGTTCAGATTGAAGTCTGCAACTCGACTTCATGAAGCTGGAATCGCTAGTAATCGCGCATCAGCAATGGCGCGGTGAATACGTTCCCGGACCTTGTACACACCGCCTGTCAAGCCATGGAAGCCGGGTGTACCTGAAGACGATAACCGTAAGGAGTCGTTCAAGGTAAAACCGGTAACTGGGGCTAAGTCATAACAAGGTAGCCGTATCGGAAGGTGCGGCTGGAATACCTCCTTTTTAGAGCATGTTCCCGACTTAGGTCGGGACAAATACTTACCTGCTGGTAAGTTGTTACTTCCTTACTTCAAGATATAAAAACCTCAATCATGAAAATGGTTGGGGTTTTTTGTTTTAGGTGTATTAAACCCACATTTTGCAGTTCAAAAACGCATGGGGTTTAACCCCGACGCAGCACTGCTTAGGGTTTGAGAAACATTTTCTTTTCTTGAAAAAATGAGCAAACCCTTAGCAGTGCTAAGTCGTAGCGAAGCGGGATTTTTCTATTGAAAAATCCGGGTTAAAACGCCAAAGTCGAATCAAAAATCCGGTGCTCCATGCGACCGGATTAAAAAATCCTCAAGAAAAAGGAGTTTCTTCCGCGAATAATTAGCGTTTCCATTTTTAGTTGTGGAAATATTCTATTTTTCTGCAAAATATTCTACCCCCAACCAGGCATTATGAAAACACTTTTGACATCCTTGTTATTTATCTGCGGTTCCTTTTTTCCAATAGGAGGCTTTGCTCAGGCACCTCTGCTGGAATGGCAAAACACCATCGGCGGTACCGGTTACGAATTCCTTTATTTCGCAGAACAAACTCCTGACGGCGGTTATATATTGGGCGGATATTCTATAAGCGGAATCAGTGGAGATAAAACAGAAGCCAGCATAGGAGCTGAAGATTACTGGGTAGTGAAACTAGATGCAGCGGGATCTGTAGTATGGGAAAATACTATTGGTGGAGGCAACTCTGATTTTCTTTGGGATATGGATCTGACTGCTGATGGCGGATACATTTTTGGTGGTCGGTCAGCTAGCGGAGGCGGTGTGGGCGACAAATCAGAAAGTAAAATCGGTAATGATGATTATTGGGTGGTGAAACTCAATGCTGCCGGTGCTGTGGAATGGGAAAATACCATTGGCGGATTGGGCTACGATCTGTTATTCTCTGTCTCTCAAACTGCTGATGGCGGCTATATCATCGGTGGCACTTCAGACAGTAACATCAGTGGTGATAAAACAGAGGCAAGAGTAGGCAACACCGATATTTGGGTGCTGAAATTGAATAGCAGCGGATCCATAATGTGGCAAAATGATATTGGAGGACTGATGAATGAAAACATTTACAGCATTGAGGAAACACAGGATGGCGGTTATATTATCGGTGGGTATTCCGACAGTGGTATCAGCGGTGATAAGACAGAAGCCAATATTGGTTTCACCGACTATTGGGTTGTGAAACTGGATTCTGCCGGTGGTGTGGTTTGGGATAATACCATTGGTGGAACATTGGGGGATCAATTATACTCGCTGCAGGAAACAGATGATGGAAATTACATTGTTGCCGGAGTTTCATCGAGCGGAATCAGTGGCGATAAGTCTGAAGTTTGTAAAGGAGGTTCTGATTATTGGATCATGAAACTTGACCAGAATGGCGACATTATCTGGCAGAAAACCTATGGAGGTTTAGGCAGTGATCTTCTTTACAGTAACAGCATCTCACAAACAACCGACGGAGGATATATTGTAGGCGGTTACTCTATCAGTGGCAATAGTGGAGATAAAACCGAAGCCAGCAATGGAAGTTGGGACAGTTGGATATTAAAATTGGATGGCGCAGGCAATATAGAATGGCAAAATACCATCGGAGGTCCTGGATCAGATTATATATTTACTGCCAAACAAACGCAGGATGGTGGCTATATTCTTGGCGGCTATTCATATAGCGGAATTGGCGGTGATAAAACTGAAGCCAATATCGGTGATGCGGATTACTGGGTGATAAAGCTGGAAGGCAATTGCCTGCTCGCTACGGAAATCTGCAATGGCATAGATGATGATTGTAATGGAATGGTTGATGATGGAGTTACTGTTTCCATTTCAATAACAGCTTCCGGACCTACCATTTTCTGCACAGGTGGCAGCGTAACTTTAAACGCAGTGCACAATGGCACTTCCCTGCAATGGAAAAAGAATAGTGTTAATATCGCAGGTGCAACAAATGCATCTTATACGATTAACAAAAAAGGCACTTACTCCTGTGAAGCAACTAGCATGTGCGGAACGGTTCTTTCTGATGGATATGTGATTGATGTAAACAAAAACCCTGTTGCCGCCATCACAGCCGGTGGACCTACTTCTTTTTGCGAAGGTGATTCTGTCGTGCTTATTGCCAATACCGGTTCCGGCTTAAGTTATCAATGGTATAAAGGAGCAGGTATTCTGGCGAATGCTACATCAAACAGTTATGTTGCCAAACTGCCGGGGAAATACAAGTGCCTGGTTACCAAAAACATCACCGGATGCAGCAGTACCTCCAATAAAATTACGGTAACCGTTCCTTGCAAAACAGGTGCAGGCTCATTTGCAGATGCAAGCATTTATCCGAATCCAGCCACAACAACTGTCACTATTGCAACAAATTCAAAAACTTCAAAAACGATTTCAATTCTGGATGCCCTTGGTCAGACCATCGGGCTTTTTCATTCAACTGAAGAAATCATTCAATTGAATATCCAATCACTTCCTCCGGGTGTCTATTTGATTCAAATCAGGAATGACGAAAACGTAACTTCCCAAAAAATGATTAAACAATAAGTCCATCCCTTGAAAGCAGAATGGTTTATTCTCTGCCTTGCCCTATGCAAATTTTATCTCAATGCGCATTCAACTGAATAGCATGGCAACGTACTCCTGGTGGCAGCATCAACGACGAGTTGCGCAAAATATAAGTTATAGGCTATGGTAGGATAACTACTTAAACCCACATTTTGCAGTTCAAAGCGGCAACGGGTTTAACCCCGACGTAGAACTGCTTAATGTTTGTGAAACATTTTCTTTTCTTGACAAATTGAGCAAACCCTTAGCAGTTCTGAGTCGCAGCGAAGCGGGATTTTTCCACTGAAAAATCCGGGTTAAACGAAAAGACCATCCAAAACAAAAAAATGAATATCGAAATGTCCAAACAAATTCGTAAAAACACTCTAAAAACATTTGGGTTCATATTTTTTATAGCAGCAAGCATATGTTGTAACTCTAACAACAAAACACAAACGAAAGACATTTCAACTGCAATTTCTCAAAATGAAAGCATTCCTGACACGGTGGTTCAGTTTTTAATTATTTCGGCTTCTAATGATTTTCGTAATCATCAACCACCTACACCCATTGATTTCCGTAATGTGAAAATTGGCTACATTAAATCGTCGAGCAACGAAAATATTTTTATCTTATGTGGTGAATTCTTATCTCAGGAGAATAAGGAGTGGACAGAGTTTACTACTATTAAGACATCGGGATACGAACAATATCTTGGAAAAACGCAATATTGCCAAGACGCAACAATGGTTTTGACAGATGAAAATTTATCTGTTGAATTAAAGAATAAATTGGCTGAATAATGAAATATTCGGCAAACAACATTTGACAAGCCAACGATACCGAAGCAAGCCCTTTATTTGTTCAGCACGAACGACCATTAAAAATGAACTATTGCGACTGTCAGGAAAGAAACGCCGCCGGTAACAACTAAGGCTTCATTTGAACACCGCGTTGTGAGTAGCACTAGTCGGTATGCGGATCTGAAGTGTTCATTTTCCTTTCGAACCGATGATAGAGCTCGTTGAACCCGGTTACATTAGCACAGGCATTGGCCACCTGGGTAGCTCCGGTATCTTGTTGCAATTGAAGTTTTTTCATGTTGAATGAATATTTTGTTATATCGATTCAGTAAACATACCAAGGTTGGAGCGGAGAGAAAAAGCTACCGAAGGTTTAGTGCAACATGGGGTTTGCGATAGCAGGGGCCGTGCTTCGTCCCGATACATCGGGATGCAAGCTGGAAGTTCAGTTCTCCGAATAAAGTTTGGTGCTAAAAATTCCCGTCATCGCACCCCCCCCAAAAAAAATCGATTTGAAATTACTGATATCGATTATCATATACCTGATAGCAATTCTCAACTATGAATATCAATTTCTTCATTGGCAGAAGATAGCTTTTGTGCAAATAGGCATTTTGTATTTACACTTTTTGGAAATATCGGCTGATACAATGGGAATACCTTCTTATTAGAGCATATTATCCCGATTCGTCGGGGAACAAATACTCACCTGCTGGTAAGTTGTTACTGCCTTACTTCAAGATTTTAAAACCTCAATCATGAAAATGGTACCGGTTTTTTGTTTTAAGCATATTAAAATGCCAAAGCGGAATTAAAAATTCCGGGCTCCATGCGACCGGATTAAAAAATCCGGACGAACAGGCAAATACTCACCTGCTGGTAAGTTGTTACTGCCTTACTTCAAGATTTTAAAACCTCAATCATGAAAATGGTACCGGTTTTTTGTTTTAGGCATATTAAAATGCCAAAGCGGAATTAAAAATTCCGGGTTCCATGCGACCGGATTAAAAAATCCGGACGAACAGGCAAATACTCACCTGCTGGTAAGTTGTTACTGCCTTACTTCAAGATTTTAAAACCTCAATCATGAAAATGGTACCGGTTTTTTGTTTTAGGCATATTAAAATGCCAAAGCGGAATTAAAAATTCCGGGTTCCATGCGACCGGATTAAAAAATCCGGACGAACAGGTGGGATTGAAAAGCGTGATTGAAAATTCCATGCTCAAAACTCCCGAAATAGCAATCCAGATGATCGGGATTTTTAAAAAAAATAAGTCATGAAGTATGACCGTCCTAATGGATGATAAATGTCAGTGCTGTTCTTGCTGTAGAATGCGTATTTTTAGGTTTCCCAAACAATAAAATTTCATGCTATGAAAAAGTTACTTCTCCTCCTCATAATCGTTGCCGCCTACTTTAAGTAATGCGCAACAAGGGGTTTTATTAAGAAATCCTGACCTTATTCCTCTCAAGCTTGAGAGCATTTCGCCCGCATTGAGAGATCTGCCTTCTGCTGCG
Source organism: Chitinophagales bacterium (assembly GCA_044227805.1). Classification (GTDB taxonomy): domain Bacteria; phylum Bacteroidota; class Bacteroidia; order Chitinophagales; family UBA10324; genus JACCZZ01. The sequence goes on from JBGAWA010000098.1 coordinate 8,519, forward strand.
CTGACAGAAGAGGAATTGAATGGACCGCGGATGGAACGGGAAAACCCTTTCCTGGAGCGACCCTTGCCATCTCTTAATCCCAATGCATTGCCATTGGGAGCTGATCCTGCAATCCAAAAAGACTACGCAGGAAAAAGTGAAGGGTTGACTACCGCCACTATTCTTTCTAACTGGGCGGGTATTGCTGCCAATGTTGATCCATCAGATAATACACTGGCTGTTGGACCCAATCACGTGATGCAGATGGCCAACAATTTTTCAAGCACCTTCATCAGGATTTGGGATAAAGCGGGCAACCTGCTGGTTAATAACATTAAGGTGCAGAGTTTTACAGGAATAAATGACCTTGGTGATCCTAACCTTATTTATGATGAAGGAGCTGATCGTTTTGTATTGCTGGTACTCTATTCAGGTTCTCAAAATAAACTGGTGGTTTGTGTTTCTCAAACGGCCGACCCAACGGGCGCTTATTATGTTTATACTTTCACCACAACCGGTGGTTTCCCAGACTATCCAAAGCTTGCAGTGTGGGGAAGTTCCTATTTCATAACCACTAATTCCAACAGCCCAAGCATATTTGCGTTGAAACGCAGTAGTATGCTGAAGGGATCCGGAACAGGAACCGTACAGGCCTTCACCTTAACCGGCTTTCCATCATTGGGATTTGAAGCGGCATCTCCCGTCACTACCACCGGCATCACGACTCCTTCTAAAAAAGACCCGGCCTTGATCATGCGCGCAGCGGATGATGCCTGGGGAGGAAGTGTAGGTTCCGATCACCTGGAAATTTATAAAGTAAAGATCAACTGGAAGAACCCAGCCAATTCGACATTGACCGGGCCATTAAGCCTTCCCACAATTGACTTCAACAGTAACTTATGCGGATTTAACAGTTTTAGTTGCATTCCGCAACCGGGAACTAATACCAAACTTGATCCGCTCGGTAACCTACTGATGGATAAGGTGCAATACAGGAACATGGGCAGTTACGAAACTATAGTTTGTTCTCAGGCATGTAATGCAGATGGAAGCGGAACGGCCGGTATCCGCTGGTATGAGCTCCGGAAATCAGGGAACGACGACTGGGCGATCTACCAGCAGGGAACCTATTCGCCTGATGCGAACAGCCGTTTCATGAGCAGCATATCAGTAAATCAAAGCGGGCAGATCGCGTTGGGATACAATATATCCAGCAGCAGTGTTTATCCGGGTATACGCATTACCGGCAGAGATACCTGTGACGCATTGAATACAATGGCCGTTCCGGAAACTATCATAAAAGCTGGTACATCAAAAAATGGATCTAATCGTTATGGAGACTACAACGCTATGGTGACTGATCCGGTGGATGGTTCTTTCTGGATGACCGGAAATTATAATGTTACAACAGCGTGGTCAACGAATGTTGTTCATTTTACATTTAATCCTTGTCCATTGCGTATGGCTGGTATACAAGCAACAATTGACATCAGTAATCTGCTGGTAGTCCCCAACCCTGCTACCAATGAGGTGGAGATTACGTTTCAAAGCGCACTCGAGAAAAAGATACAATTGCAGATTGTTGATGTATCAGGCAAGATTATGCTGGAACAATCGCAACAGGCAGTATCCGGTTTAAACAAAGCAAAGCTGGACGTACATAAATTATCGAATGGTTATTACCTGGTAAAAGTGGCCACAGCACAAGGTGATGCCGTTCAGAAGCTGGTTATTCAGCGATAACGCGTGTTAATATGATCGCAGTACAATTTCTCATGCGCGTTGACTGTGCGATTTGCACTTAAAATTTGCAGTTGACTGAAAAGTCAATGTGAGTCGCCTACTTGATTGCAAGGATGAGTTGCGGATTATAAAATGGAATAAGCCCGGTTCGTAACGACTTAAGGCTGCTGAGGGACTGCTCTTTTTATAGGGGAAGGAAAATGTTTTGCAAGCCCTCAGCAGTTATATCACTGAGTTGAACCCATTGCTGTTTTTACCTGCCCAATGCGCAAATAAGGACTGACGTGGAACAATGGTTCAGAATTGTCAACACGCCTGCTAATATTTTATATTTGATCTTCCGGTATATTGACGAAAGGAAACCATGGCTTTCAATTCTGTTTATTTTTTTGTTTTCTTTCCTGCAGTCACCCTGCTTTACTTTATTTTTCCTCACCGCTTCCGGTGGCTGCTGCTCCTGACAGCGAGTTGTATCTTCTACAGTTTTTTCATTCCGGCATACTTGCTCATACTGGCAGGCCTGATTGCAATTGACTATATGGCAGCAAGACTGATCGCATCAGCGGATGCGAAGCATAAGAAGCATTACCTGATCATGAGCATTCTTTCCACTTGTCTCGCCCTTTTCATTTTTAAGTATTTTAATTTCTTTAATGAAAATTTGCAATGGCTGGCCGGTTTACTTCACTGGAACTATTCCGTAACGGCACTCCAGCTGGCGTTGCCAATTGGCCTGTCGTTTCACACTTTTCAAAGTCTCAGTTATGTAGTGGAGGTGTACCGTGGTAAGCAATTGCCCGAAAAGCACTTTGGTATTTATGCGTTGTATGTGATGTTTTACCCTCAGCTCGTGGCAGGGCCCATTGAGCGGCCGCAAAATCTGTTACATCAGTTTTATGAAAAGCATAGCATAGATTATGTTCGAATTACAGCGGGGTTGAAACAAATGTTGTGGGGGTTTTTCAAAAAGATGGTAATTGCCGATAATCTTGCCATGTATGTAAATGAGGTTTACAATCATTCGGCAGACTACCAGGGAAACTTTCTATGGCTGGCCACGTGGTTTTTCGCCCTGCAGATTTATGGTGATTTTTCCGGATATTCTGACATTGCGATTGGCGCTGCAAAAGTGATGGGTTTCCGGCTGACGAAAAATTTTGATCAGCCGTATTTTTCAAGATCCTTCTCTGAATTCTGGAGCCGTTGGCATATCTCGCTTTCAACCTGGTTCAGGGATTACCTGTATATTCCATTGGGTGGAAACCGGGTATCATTGAGCTGGTGGACCATCAATATCCTCATCGTGTTTTTAGTTTCAGGGTTATGGCATGGCGCCAACTGGACATTTGTAATATGGGGTTTGTTGCATGGAACCTTTCTGTTAGCAGAGCGATTTTCCTTCAATATAAGAAATCGCCTCAGGCAGGTCAGCGGCTTGTGGCGGATGCAAAGTGTCAACAAGCTGCTGAGTGGAGTCTTCATTTTCAATCTTGTCAGTTTTGCCTGGATATTTTTCAGAGCAAGTGACTTGCACTCAGCGTTGCATATTATTTCATGCTTGCAATTTCATCCGCCGACTTTTTCAGCGGATTTCTTTTCGCTGTGGCAGAAGCTTGCCGGGCAGCAGCTACATCCTGTTTTTCCGCAGTTCCTGATCGCGTTAATCATATTTTTTGTATTGGCGGAATGGATGATTGACTCCAGGCAGGTCCCTTTGTTGCAGTCGGTATTTCCCAAAGCCATACGTTGGACATTTTACTACGCATTGATCGCTATGATAGTTGTGTTCGGTGTGTATGAGTCTGCTCCCGTTTTTATTTATTTTCAATTCTGAACCGGCATGCGAAGATTAATCATCCACCTGTCAATTTTTTTGCTGTTTCCGATAGCAATCATTGTATTGCTTTTCGCCATTCCGGCCAATAAAAAATTTGCCTATCATTTCATCAAGAGTGATTGTTATAATCATTCAGACTGGTTGTATGCCAGGATGCAAGACACTGCATCAATTGATATTGCTTTTATCGGATCATCGCGAACCATTCATGCGATTTCCGATTCTTTGATAGAATCTTTGATGGGTCATGCAGACAACCCGTCGCAGCACGTAGTGAATCTTGGTTATTGCCGCTTCGGACGCAATCTTGATTTTGTTATCGTGAAAGATTTGCTGACAGCTAAAAGAATTAAGAAGCTGGTGTTGGAAGTTAGGGAAGATGAAGATCCGTTCAGTCATCTGGATTTTGGATACATCGCATCATCCCGGGATTTGCTGCAACCGGTATTCTTCAATGCAAGGTATTTTACAGATTTCTGGAAGGGGTTGCAGATGCGCGTGGAATGGGCAAAATCAGGGTTGAAAGTCAGACCGGTGGAAAATGGAAGTCATAGTATTCCGTCATCAATATATGGCTATGGATCATCAGCGATCAGTCTGCCAGCCGGCGAGGCACATCCTTCATCGTTGCCTGAAAGCACAATGAAGTTTTCAATAATTCGCGGGATAAAAATGCATTACCCACGTCATTATATAGCTGAGATTGCCGCACTGGCCAAAGCAAATGATGTCAGGCTTTGCTTTCTGTATTTACCCTCCTTCGGTTATTCGCAACGCATGCCGCGCGAATATTTATACTATCGTGAATTTGGGCAGGTGCTACTTCCTCCGGAAATAATTTTTTCCAATCATTCCAATTTTATGGATGTGAATCACCTGAATGACCTTGGATCTGCACAAATGGCTGAATGGCTGGTGCAGACCGGAATCTTGCATTGAACCCGGATTTTTCAATGTAAAATACCGCTTCGTACCATTGAGAAATGGGAAGGGGAGACTCCTATTTGTCAGAAAAGAAAATGTTTCGCTAACGTAAAGCAGCGCTGCGCCGGAGTTAATCCCATCGCTTTTCTGAGTTGCTAAATGAGGATTAATAGAATGCATTACCGGTTACCGTTAATATTTATTTCTGCAAAGTAATCTTACTGTTCCATTGGAAACTGTGTGCTGTATCGATTTCGTTTTTTACTATCACATGCACAATGTATAGTCCGGCAGCTAACGCATCAGGCAGTATGATTTCCTTTTTCAATAAGTTTTTGGATATGGGCAATAATTCACTGTAAACATTTTGCCCAAAGGTGTTCGTTACCCAAATGAAACACAGGTTATTTGCTGCATCAATGTCATGCGTGGAAATGGCATAACTGATTTCCACCACAAAATTACCGGCAGTAGGATTGGGATACAGGAACACTTTTGCCTGTTCACTACCTGAATTATTTTCATTTATGCGACAATTGTATATGACGTTTATCGCGGAAGAAGTATTGCTGCAGTTGCTCAGGTTGCTTATATGGACGGTGTAAAGTCCGACAATGGTAGCTGTATATTGCAAATTGGTGGCGCCAGCAATAGATGTGTCATTGCGGTACCACTGATAGGTATATCCTTCGCCGGCATCAGCCTGCAGAATCACAGAACCGGTTCCACAGATATCGAGGCTGCCCAACGGAGTGATGCCTGCCGCTATGGAATTTTCATCTGTCACGAGGTCGCAATCATCATCCATTCCATTGCAAAGTTCAGTTGCATTGGGATGGATGTTGAAGTTATTGTCATTGCAATCAACAGCGGTGTTGAATCCATCCTGATCATAGTCCGGTCATTAAGCAATTGCAATACGCCACCGGTTGATGATGCATTGTAACCATAAATTCTGAATAGCAGGGTTTGTGTCGTTGTAAAATCAGCAAAATCCCAAAGGGCAGGCGTGGTAATCCCGCAGTCGGTATTGACGAATGAATAGTCGCTGCCATTGTCAGTCCAGGTATTTCCGTTATCAATGCTGTAAGCGAAGCGCAACGATGCTGGGCCAAGTCCGTTTCTTCTAACATCCACGGCAAAGGAGGCGGCGTTGAGCTGGTAGCCTGCTTCCACTACTAAACTGAATTCAACAGCCTGTAGCGAAGTCGTAAAGGCAGTGGTGGCTGTATATTCCTTAGATGAAAAACCGGTAGGACATCCAGGTGCCGGTACTGCATTATTAACCAAGGTGAGGTTGCTGCTGGTTGCATGCACGGCAACCGACTGCGGAACTCCGGCTATATTATCCGTGTAATGAAATACGTGAATATCTTCATCAACAAGAGTGTTGCAATTATCATCTATTCCATTGCATATGTCGGACATGCCGGGATTGATTAAATTATTATTGTCATTACAATCAAAAAAGATATCGTAACCATCATTGTCCGCATCGATAGCAGGGCAAATGTTTCCTGATAATGTTGCGTTAAGTACCTGCAATACACCGGTGTTTGACGATGCATTGAATCCATAGATCCTGAAGGTGACTGGCTGGGCAGAAGAGAAATCGGTGAAGTCCCAACTGGCCGTGGTGGTGATTCCGCATTCAGTATTTTCCAATAATACATCGGTCCCCTGATCAATCCATGAATTTCCACCATTCACGCTGTACGCAACACGAACATTTGCCGGCCCGATTCCATTTCTTCTTAAACCGACGCTGAATGAACCTGCAGCAACAACAAAACCTGCTTGCGGCGTGATGGTAAATTCTATGGCCGGGAAGGAAGCGCTGAAAGTTGCAGTGGATGGAAAATTTTTTGCTGAAAATCCGGTAGGACATCCAGTAGCTATGCCGGCTCCATTTACAAATAACAGGTTTCCGGTTGTTGCATGTGCGGCAACAAACTGCGGGTTACCTGAATTATCATCAGCGTATGCATAGATCTGCAGCGGTTCGTCAGTCTGACCATTGCAATTATCATCCACGCTGTTGCAGATCTCTGTTGCTGAAGGTTTGATGCTGGGATTGGCATCGTTACAATCTAAACTATTGGCAACGTAGCCATAAGGAGCAATGCAGGCCAACGTTGTGACGGCGCTATTTCCGAAAGAGTCGTTGTCGGCATCGGCGTAGAACGTGATCTTCACGCCTTCATCGATCTGCGTATCACAATTATCATCCACACTGTTGCAGATCTCTGTTGCTGAAGGTTTGATGCTGGCATTGGCATCGTTACAATCTAAACTATTGGCAACGTAGCCATAAGGAGCAATGCAGGCCAACGTTGTGACGGCGCTATTTCCGAAAGAGTCATTGTCAGCATCGGCGTAGAACGTGATCTTCACGCCTTCATCGATCTGCGTATCACAATTATCATCCACACTGTTGCAGATCTCTGTTGCTGAAGGTTTGATGCTAGCATTGGCATCGTTACAATCTAAACTATTGGCAACGTAGCCATAAGGAGCAATGCAGGCCAGTGTAGTGACGGCAGCATTGCCGAAAGAGTCGTTGTCGGCATCAGCGTAGAAAGTGATCTTCACGCCTTCATCGATCTGCGTATCACAATTATCATCCACGCTGTTGCAGATCTCTGTTGCTGAAGGTTTAATGCTGTTATTGGCATCGTTACAATCTAAATTATTGGCGACGTAACCATAAGGAGCAATACAGGCCAGTGTTGTGACGGCAGCATTGCCGAAAGAGTCGTTGTCGGCATCAGCGTAGAAAGTGATCTTCACGCCTTCATCGATCTGCGTATCACAATTATCATCTACGCTGTTACAAATCTCTGTAGCCGAAGGTTTGATGTTAGCATTGGCATCGTTGCAGTCTGTGCTGTTGGAAACATAACCTACAGGAACTGTACAAGCCAGCGTAGTGACGGCAGGATTGCCGTAAGTGTCATTGTCGGCATCAGCATAGAAGGTGAGTTTGACTCCTTCATCAATCTGTGTATCACAATCATCATCAACGGTGTTACAGATCTCTGTAGCCGAAGGTTTGATGTTAGCATTGGCATCGTTGCAGTCGGTGCTGTTGGAAACATAACCTAAAGGAACTGTGCAAGCCAGCGTAGTAACGGCAAGATTACCATAAGTGTCATTGTCGGCATCAGCATAGAAAGTGAGTTTGACTCCTTCATCAATCTGTGTATCACAATCATCATCAACGGTGTTACAGATCT
>JBGAWA010000099.1:0-15881 GCA_044227805.1 Chitinophagales bacterium
TGGTTCTGTGGGACTAATTTTAACAAATTGTAAAAATGTAAAAGTTGACGGAGGAACCATACATCGGTATGAAAAGGCTATCGATTTGTCAAATATAAAGGCCTTTTATGTTGACGGGGCTCGGATTTACGATTGCGGAAAAGCAATTTATGGTATTGATTCTAAAGTTTGGATGAGGAATGGTGCTGAGATTGATTATTATACTACACCAATAGAAATGTATGGAAACTGGAATAGCAGTTCGGGAAACTATTCTTCAATGTTGACAATGGGTGATGCGGGTTGTGCATCCATTATTAATTATCTAGGATCAGCGATATTAGGAGAAAACACAATTTTGGCATTAGATCCTACAGCATTTGATGTGTTTCCATATAATGTTTATAATCATCTATGGTTTTATCCTGATCCTGGAAATTCTTCTCCAATAATAGATATGTGTTATACATCTGGCACAAAGCCCACCTCTGTTGATTTGAAAAGAAATTTGTGGTGCGCTGCAGGAGCGGCATCAAATCCGGCACCTTCAGGCACATCCTTTCATATTCCCAATAGTTATTCCTGCATTGGGTCAAACATGACTTTAAACATAACGCCAACATCTGTTTGTATCCCATCAACATATGATTGTTCTATTTGTAATGAATCTTTAAAAGGTGCTTCAATCGAGGATGACGAATTAAGTCCAGATATTATAGTAAAGGAGGAATTCGTAAATGACTATTCTTCTTTCTTGCTATATGATAGTGATAGTACCCGTCAGAGCGTTATGATACTACTTTGTATCAATGGTACATTACTTCTATTTCTGGAGTTGAATTTCCAGCAGATGACTCCACGGCAAACCTGATAATGGTTTCTAAGATTATTTATGAAGCATCTGACAGTATCTACAATGAAAAGATTTCCCCAAGAATAATTAAAGATATTTTTTCTCCCTATTATTCTCATGAAACACCGGGCAATCAAGGCAAAAATGAATTGATTTCTATTTTCCCTAATCCTACCCAAGGAACAATTAATATTAAATTGAATTTCGAAAATGAGATTAACAGAATTATGATTATAGATATATTTGGAAAACGAATTTACGACCAGTCAATAACAACAGCCTTGACTATTGATATGGCACAAGATAAAAAGGGAGTTTACTTTATAATGGGAATGAAAAGTGATGGTAGTGTTATAGAAGTCCAAAAGGTTATTTTACAGTAATTTATTATGGTAATGGTACCAAAAATGGTTGGTAAAATAAACAGAACAATTTAGTAAACTTCGCCTGTTAACTTGAAGAGGAAGCAAGCTCTCCTGAACAGCAACCTGTGAATGGTTATACGGTAGTGAAAGAGCGGCATCACTGTCGCTCTTTTTGTTTTTGACTACCTGTATCCAAAATGGCTTAAAAAAACTTGGCAGGGAATTTCGCAGGTGTAGGTACCATAAATTGAAATCAATTTCAATTTCTCTTCTTCAAACCCTTGACTGACTTCAACCCTCACTGTAAGCTCCCCATTTTTAGGACAGGTCTGAATTAGACTTTGGCTGGTTAAAAAAACAGAATAACAATGTCTTTTGTCAACGATGGTACTCTTACACTTCAAAATAAAATTGAAACATAAAATTAATACATCAATTTATTAAGCATCACAATATTCATATAACTTATATTCTCTATATTTTAAATGTTAAAAGATAAAGGAGCCTTCAGCTAGCACAAGCAAAAGCGGATGCAATGAACGAAGAGGTTTGCAGACGCTGTGCGCGAGCCGTAGCGAGTGCGAGCTCGGTGCTGTACACTTTAGCCCGAAGAATGAGGGCGGTGTACAGCTATGTTTACACGAGTGCCTGGCGTGTGTTTTTGTCTTGAGTTAAGCAAAGTGCTTTAGCAATAGCAGAGCGGGTGGGAAAGCACGCGGGAGGAACAAAAACCAAGACAGGCACGAAGCCGAGTGAATGTTGCACTTAAGCTCGACAATAATTTTCCGGAAGTGTATCTCAATTCTCTTTTGACCGCTATTAACAAGGATATTAAACAGCCTTTCATAAAATCACCCCTTCCTATAGAAGAAACAGAAGCCGGTATTCAGAATCAATTGGAGTATGTAAGTCCCAATTTAAAGAAACAGCTTGATGATGTTTTGAAAAGAATAAATAACGACTTTAAAGGTGGTTTAAATAACTCAAGCTATGTTCAGATTAAGAAGGCTTTGCTTGAAATTGATAACGAAAGAAACAGTGGTTTCACACCTTGGAATAAAGAAGTGAGCGCAATCGGAGGATTGATGAATGCATTGCAATTCGGAGCGGATCAGGGACAAATAAGACAGCTTTCAGACAACAATCATATCATTGCTCTTTATTGCTATGGTATTGGCACTTACGACTTCAACCTAAGCGACCTAAAACCCCTTGCAAATTTCGCAAATACAGAAAGCTACAGAGAAGTAAAAAAATACTTCAATAAATAATGAAATAAGGGGTAGTTCTTTAAAAGCATTCGACCCTTATAAGAAATTCCGACCATAAAAAAGCCGGCTTTCGCCGGCTTAGTGCCCGAGAAGGGAATCGAACCCCCACAGTATTGCTACTACCAGATTTTGAGTCTGGCGCGTCTACCAGTTCCGCCACCCGGGCCAGTGGATCTTGCTCTTTGCATACAGTAATGATAATGCACAATAATTTTATCATCCTTCCAATTACAAGCGGGCAGCAAAAGTATCTAAACTCTGCTGAATGCGCAACAGGTATTTCCTGCGATAATAATAGTCTTTGATTTTCTTCAACACATTTTCATCAGAAGTCTCTTCCCGGTAGGATGCCATTTCATGGCTCACCTCATCATAGAAAGCAGCAAACCGCTCATCAACCTGTTGGCGCAGTGCCGCCACTTTATTACCATCCTTTTCCTGTGCCAGTTCCATCATCGCTTCATTAATATCCATCATGTCCATTAAGAATGCAGGCGATAACTCATATCGCTCACCGGCGGAAATCACCTGCTTGAGCTCCAGAATGTACTGCATCCGTTTATCAAAATCAGCTAATACCTGATAAGCACGCGTGTTCATCGTGGATTTTTCCAGCATTTCCTGTTGTTTCGCTTCACTTTCATTCACAAAAAAATCAGGATGGAGTTGCCTGCTGAGCTCGAGGAACTTCCTTTTTACGATTTCTTCCTCAAGCAGAAAGGAAACCGGTAACTCATATAATTCGAAGAAATTCATAAGAATGATTGGATGGATAACGGTTTGCCTGCTGCAGAAGGTGGGACATATCAGCAATATTGTCTATTTTGAAGAACTTAAGTTAGGTTAAGTACACAAGTGTCATTGAGGCACGTCACCCCTACTTTTCGCATTACCTTGTTAAGCGGTCGTTTTTCTTTTGCCTGTTCGTCCATAGAAGTATGATATTTTGTTTTCTACATCGTCGTAGGTTACTGCATCTTTGTTTCTTATGGAATAAAAGAAACTTAAAAGTCCAAAGTCGCCCGAAACGTTGCAGTATGAGTTAATAATGCGCCAATGATTGTCAGTGTCCAGTCAGGATTTACTAAAAACAACAAGACTGTCAAAACGGTGGTTATTATTGTAAAAGGAGCAAGTGCAACGATTTCAAATTCTTTCTTGTTCGCAACAAATTTATCTGCAAGTGCCATAAAGTAGAATTTCTTCAGGTTTGCGTCATAAGACGTATTTGTCGCCCCTTGCGATTTGTAAGCTAAAATATGAATGTATTCGTGGAGTGGTAACAATAGAAAAGCAATAGCAAGTCCATATGAAAAATGCGTAAATCTGTCACCAAGGTTATAACCTGGCAAATCATAATCGGCAACAAAAAAGTATCCAGCAAGTCCAACTACAATTAAGTTACTTAAGTAATAAAACACTGAATATTTTGTCCTTTTTTTCAAATAGGTACGTATGAAAGGCACAAGTTCTTTATGGCCTAACTTGTCAAGCAGAACATAACCGTTTTCACTCAATTCGTCTGGTTTAATTTTCATTTTAATAGTATCATTATGAAATGACCTATAACAAAGTGCCGTCTGCTGCAACGGAGTTAATGCAACCGGTGCTATATAGGTAACAACCGTCGTGCGGTGAACTACCGGAACAAACCAACGATATCATTTCCGTTGGCATAGACAAGCAAGGAGAGCAAGATGATCATGCCGGCGACCTGCGCATATTCCAGGAATTTTTCATTGGGCTTCCGACGTGTTATCATCTCGTACAAAGTGAACATAACATGACCGCCATCCAGTGCAGGAATCGGCAACAGGTTCATGAAAGCCAGGGCGATGGAAAGAAAACCTGTAAACGACCAGAAAGACAACCAGTTCCAGGTGGGTTCAAATGCATTGGCAATACTGATGAAGCCGCCGACATGTTTATAGCCTTGTACCTTGGAAGAGAAGATCAGACCAAATTGTTTAACATAGTTAGTCAACGTTTCCCACGCTTTATGGCAGCCGGCCGGCAGCGCGCCAAAAAACGAATACTTAATCACCTTTGTTTGCATAAAGTCAGCACCGGGCGCCACCTGCACGCCCAACATTCCATCGGCTGCAAGGGTGATGTTGCTGGTTATAGTGTCCTGCTTTCGCTTGACAGTCACTTTAATTTCCTTTCCTTTATTCGATGTCAGGCTGTTGCGCACCTCATCATAAAAAAAGGCAGGCTGACCATTAATGGCAAGTACCTGGTCTTCCACCTCCAGCCCGGCCGATTTGGCTATTGAATTAGGAGCGAACGCTTTAATGACGAAGGGCATCCTCGCGGAAATAAAATCCACCGACTTGCTGTCAATAGCTTTCTTGATCATCAACTGATCAATCGGCACTTTTATTTCCTGTCCGTTTCGATCAACCGTAACCTCCTTTGCCATATCAATTATGATCGTGGATGTTACCTTGTTGAAATTCTCCACCGGTTTGCCATCAACGGCCATAATCTTATCGCCATTCTGAAATCCCATTTCCCATCCGATAGAATCAACCGCGATACCATACTTAAGACTGTTGGTTGGGATATATTCCTCTCCCTTTAAAAACAATAGCATCCAGTATATAAAAATACCGAGCAGCACATTCATGATAATGCCGCCCAGCATGATGATCAGCCGCTGCCAGGCAGGCTTGGAGCGGAACTCATACGGCTGTGCCGGCAGTTTCATCGCTTCCTTATCCATCGATTCGTCAATCATGCCCGCTATCTTCACATATCCTCCCAAGGGCAGCCAACCGAGTCCATATTCCGTTTCTCCCTTCTTGATCTTAAACAATTCGAACCACGGATTGAAGAAAAGATAAAATTTTTCCACCCTGGTCTTAAACAGGCGCGCGGCCATAAAATGTCCGAGCTCATGTATGACTATAAGGATTGAAAGGCTTAAGATTAACTGTCCTGCTTTAATGAGTATGTCCATCTATCTGTTAATTCGAATTTGATTGGTAAAGAATCCTGAACTTAATAGGCAGCAAAACCAGCAATCGCTTCCTGTGCATATATACGAGCCTCTTTATCCGTCGCCACGTAATCGTCATAAAGCGGATTACCAATAAAGGCCACCCTTTCCATGCAAATTTCGATTACTTCAGGCATTTTAACAAAGCGTATTCTATCGTGAAGGAAGGCATCTACTGCAATTTCATTTGCTGCATTAATGATGCAGGGCACATTTCCACCCCTGTTGAGTGCTTCATAAGCGAGGGCAAGATTACGAAATGTTTCGGTATCGGGCCGTTCGAAGGTGAGTGACGGGTAACTTGTAAAATCAAATCTTGGAAAGTCTGCTTTTAATCTGTTCGGAAAGCCCAATGCATACTGAATCGGCAGGCGCATATCGGGCAAACCCATTTGTGCTTTCATTGAGCCATCTTCAAACTGCACCATGGAATGAATGATGGATTGCGGATGAATGATCACCTTTACCTGTTCTGCTTTCAATCCAAACAGCCATTTAGCTTCAATAACCTCCAGCCCTTTATTCATCAGGGTGGCTGAATCTATCGTTATCTTGGCTCCCATCGACCAGTTAGGATGGAGCAGTGCCTGTTCTTTGGAAACCGTTTCCAAAAAGGCAACATCTTTTCCGCGAAAGGGACCGCCGGATGCGGTGAGATAAATCTTTTCTATCGGATTCATCCATTCACCGGCAAGGCACTGAAAGATGGCCGAATGTTCTGAATCCACAGGGTAAATATTTACACCCTGTTGTTGCGCCAGCGAAGTCACGAGTTGACCTGCCACCACCAATGTCTCCTTATTGGCCAGGGCAATGGCTTTTCCTGCTCTGATAGCAGCCAATGTAGGCCGAAGACCTGCATAACCCACCATTGCTGTCAGCACGAGATCGACCGTGTCTATACCCGTGACGGCACAAGTGGATTCCATGCCTGTGTATACTTTAATATCATACTGGCCGAGTGCTTCCTTTACGACGGCATACTTATCCTCGTCACCAATTACAACACAATTAGGCCGGAAAGCAATGGCTTGTTCAATCAGCAGATCTGCATTACGGTGAGCACAAAGCACCTCTGCCTCCAGGTAATCCTGTTGTTGCGCTATTACCTCCAGCGCCTGCCGTCCAATGGAGCCGGTGGAGCCCAGAATGGCGATGCGTTTTTTTGTTGCGGAAGAATCGGGAGATGCTGCTTTCACTGAGCCGGGCTTCATTGAATTTTGAAGGGTTGATCCAATAGTTTTCTGAACGTGTTCAATTGAATGCTGATTCTACTTTAATACGCAACATCATACGGTTAATCAAGCATCAGTTTCTTTCGCACGATCAGCCCTGCTTGATTCGTGATGCTAAGAATATATATGCCTGCGGTTAACGGATCACGCTCCCACACTACGCTGTTTCCGCTCACGGTCTTCGACTGCAGTATATTTCCACGGATATCAGCAAGATGAAGTGTATAATTTCCCTGAACAGGAAATTCAACGTTGGCAACATCATGCATTGGATTGGGATAAATTTTCACCTGCTGTGCCTGGAGTTCTTCCACGCCTACCTGCACCGGAAGATAAACGGAAGCATTTACGGGGCAACCCGTATTATCTTTCACTACCACGGAATAAATGCCAAAGGAAAGATGATCTATGGTGGAGTCTGTTCCTCCATTGCTCCATGCATAAGTATAAGGCGAAAAGCCACCATCAACATGAACGGTGAGTGCACCATCGCCGGCACCCACATATGATTCAAAAGAATAATCAAACTGTAACTTGATCTTATCAAGCCGGAACGTATCGAGCCAGAATTTTCCACTCAATAAAGAAGGGAAAGCACAACCCGAATGATCCAGTCCTGCTCCTGAACTCACTAATGAAATATCACTCGCACCTTTGGCAATGAATGTATCGTATGCAACATAGGCATTCAGGTAATTTACATCATTGTCCCCTTCACAAAAATACATGCGCACCGGTGCTTCCGGCTTCCAGTTGTAGGTGTTATTGAAGGAAAGGAAGCCATGGAGTTTATAATCAGGATCGTTGTTGAAAGAATCCAGCACGGCCGGCACAATGATGTCGTTGGGCACAGCCGGCATCACCGCGTTTACCTCACTCATGGAATGCAAACCATCAAACAATGGCGGCAACAACACATCATATGGCGACACCAGGAAATCGGATACTGCATCATACATATGATAGACACTGTTATACGCCAGCAATAAATAAGGCAGATAACCAGGATTGGGATATTCACCACCCTGTGAGATGATGCCGGCTTGCACGCCTGCAAGATCATATGGTCCGGACATAGGCGCAGCTGCTGTTACCGTGAAGTAATTGCTATAATGTTCCTGTATCATTTGATGGGCTGCCATGGTTGCATGACCTCCCTGTGAATAGCCGATCAGAAACAGCTGACCATTTAAGGTGATATTCAGTTCATCGCATATGGTCAATGACACCACCAATAGATCAGCCACAGCCCTGGCTTCCGTTTCCGCATGCACGTAGGGATGCAGCCCCGGCGAATCACCGAGGCCAAGATAATCCGGCATACACAATACGGCGCCATCAGCAGCCATGGAAAGACCGATTACCACCTCTCCACCTGCCAATCTCGACGGTACCTCTTCCTTCTTAAGGATGGTACCATGCTGATAACTCGCGAGCGGCGCATGGCAGTTGGGCGCAACCGGTACGAAAAGGGCGCCTGATGCAAGGATGGGTAAACTGTCTGCATCGAGTGTGTTATAGAGTACTTTATAGGCTTTCACGCCATAAGTGCTAGGTAAAATAATTCCCGGAATTCCATTGGCAGTATAGATGCTGTCAATCTGGTCAAGAGAATACGCAGCAATTAATTCATAGGAAACCAGTTGCTGGGCCTGGCTTCTTACCAGGGTAAAAACTAACAGGCATAGCAGGATAATTTTTCTCATACAGGATGAATGGTGGGCGCCAAAACTACTCGGATTGCAGCAGATTAAAAAACGGACGGTAAGTTGATGGCCATCTTTTTCAATGATCCTGCGTGGAACAGGTACGATGCAGTTTAAACCCGGTTTTTCGAAAAATCGCTTCGCTGCAGTAAGCCCTGATGAGTAATATTGGCCCATTTATTTCTGCAGCGTTCGATCACTGTTCTTCGGATTTTCAGTGGAAAAATCCCGCTTCGCTGCGACTTAGAGCTGCTAAGGTTTGCTCAATTTGTCAAAGAAGAAAATGTTTCACAAACCCTAAGCAGCTCTACGTCGAGGTTAAACCCGTTGCGCTTAGAACTGCAAAATGTGGGTTCAACATTATTAATCAGCTTGTATGTTAGATTGAAATCCGTTTTGAATCACCAATAACTGGACTCAGTTGTGTGATTAACTGCCATTCGTTGCTGTAGAATTCCTACTTTCGATATTCTAAATACTTCCCAATTACCATGAAAAAATCCTGCTCACGATTTCACTTGTTGCTTTTGGTATGACCATGAAATTAGTCGCCGGACCCGGAGATACGATTGTCGTACAGGCATTCACCTTTGGCTCACCACAGGACGCTTGGTTTGTTTTTCCATCTGACACAGTCAGATTTGAAAAAATTCTTATGAAGTACACCTTGAAATGCAATCCGGCACAAAGCCCGGCCTGCGGGGAATGGGACTACCTGACCTACACCTATCTCTATAAAAATACGGGGTTCCAGGATTCCACGCTGATTCATCAACCAACCTATACAGTAAATGGTATCAGCCCTGACAGCTTTTCTTACCTCAATACTCCATCCTGGAAGTACCAGCCGGCCTGGCAGTATTTCATGGTGAATACCAGTACTACATCGCTCAACACCTATCAAATAGGTACCGGCACCGTTTCATCCACAGCACCTTTTGGTTCCTCTCATCCTGTATCCCATTCGCAATACCTCTGGAAAGCAAGCGAATTAACAAGCAATGGCATGACGGCGGGAAATATTACGGGTATGCAATTTCACCTTTCATCAACAGGCGGTGAACTGGCTAACCTGAGCATTCGGATGAAAGTAACGACGCTGGATTCATTATCTCAATCGAGCTATTCCAACAGCGGTTTTACAACTGTCTATATGAAGAATACGAGTTTTTCGCAAATCGGTGCCAACAGTTTGCAATTTACCACACCCTTCAGCTGGGACGGCACATCTAATCTCCTCATTGATATTTCCTATAATAACAATGAGGCGTCAACAGACAATGCTGTTACCGCCACTGCCGCCAATTTCACTGCCGGGCTGACATCGGCAGGCAATGACCGTGTGGCTTCTTTTCATACTTATGGCTATGTTGATGTTCCAGTCAACGAACAGGTGGCCGCTATCGATTCTTTCGTTACCATTTCTTTTTGGTGTTATGGTACGCCTGAACTGCAACCCATGGATGGAACTGCGTTTGAAGCCGTAGACAGTTTCCAAAACAGGTTGCTAAACTCACACCTGCCATGGTCCGACAGCCATGTTTACTGGGACGCTGGTTTTTTCAGGAACCGGTTATGACCGCATACACAAAGTTGCCACAGTACCGCAAATTAAGGGTCAGTGGAATTACTGGGCATTCACAAAAAATGTGTCAACCGGATGGATGAGAATTTATCTCAATGGCGTGCAGTGGTACACCGGCAGCAACAAAACGAAAAGCATGAAGGGGATCAAGTATTTTAAAATTGGTAAAGGGAACTGGAATGGTTCACAAACCTATGAAGGCAAGATTGATGAGTTCGCGGTTTTCAACCGTGAATTGCCTGCAGCAACCATTCAGGAATACATGTATAAGAAAATTGATGCTTCTCATCCTTACTATGCCAACCTCGCTTTATATTATCAGTTTGACGACGGTAATTATCAGTCATTTGCTGATGCGGCTCCCGGCAACCATTCACCGGCCACTGCGTCTGCCGTTGACAACCCCATGAGAGATGCCGCAGAAATCATGTCCTTCAATATCACATCACTTCGCCCGAATGTTACATTTGAAAGAGGTGTTTACGTTCAGCATCTTGATTCTGTTTTAGTTGTTGACTCGACAGTCATGGCGCCGGTACAACTGATTACCTATTACGACTCTATCAATAATCCGGGTACTGTTACCAGTATGCAAAATGTCTGGCTTCCTTACTATAACCACTATGTCTTTAATGCAGCAGGAGAAGCTATTGACTCAGCTATCGTTTCACCGGATAACACATTACAACTTGATTACTATGACTGGTTTCGTAAATACCCAGAGGTAATCAGGTATGAACTGGCCCGTTATATTACACCTTATGGCATCAATCTAAGTCTTGGCGATGGTTTTACCTGGACCTTTGACGTAAGTGATTACAGGACCTTACTGGCTGACAGCGTACATCTCAACGCTGGCAACTGGCAGAACTGCTGGATGTAAAATTTTTGATGATAGAAGGAACACCACCACGTGATGTTTTATCCATTCAAAATTTATGGAATGGTGGCTTCAACTATGGCCAGGCAAGTGATCCGATTGAAAACCACTTACAACCGATAACCGTCCATCTGCCGGAAACAGCTGTGAATTCGCGGTGGAAATCACGCATCACTGGACATGGGATGGACACCCCGAAAAACTGCGCTGAATTCTGTGCGAAGACACATTACTTCAAGGTGAATAACGTGCAGCAATATGCCAAACTGGTTTGGCGGAATAACTGTGATCTCAATCCCGTTTATCCGCAAGGCGGAACCTGGATCTATGACCGAGCCAACTGGTGTCCCGGCGCCGAAGTGTGGACCTATGACTGGGAATTAACCCCTTTCCTGACACCCGGAAGTGATGCTACCCTCGATCATGATGTACGGGCTTGTAGTACGGAGGCTGGGATTATTACCAGATCGAGGATCAACTGATCACTTACGGGCTCTAACTTTAACTGGATGCTGCTGTCGCCGATATTCTTGCTCCGGGCAGTGATCAGATGGGGGCGATGAATCCCGGTTTGTACAACCAGTCGGTAAAATAAGTAATAATGGCGCCACTACCCTCACCTCAGTCACAATCAGCTATGGTTTAATGGGCGCTTTACGCCTTCCGTTTATTACTGGACCGGTGACCTGAAATTCACCGAATCAACCACGCCCTCTGGATTAATTTGAATGGATTCCCAATGCCACTGAATTTGTGGTGACCCTCAGCAAACCGAACGGAGGAAGCGATGAATATGAATTCAACAACACCGCAACATCTCATTTCACCTATCCGGCCGTAATGCCCGAACAATTTTATGTTGAACTGAAAACCAATAATTATGCATATGAAAATGAATATACGCTGAAAGATGAAAATGGCAACATACTGATTGATAAAAACGGATTGGATCCCAATACCATTTACAGGGATACGGTATCACTGGCTGCAGGCTGTTATCTGTTTGAGTTAACAGACAGCGGAGAAGATGGCTTATCGTGGTGGGCCAATCCTTACCAGGGAAGTGGTTATGTTCGATTCAGGAATACCACTAACGGCACTATCGCAAAAACTGCAGTGATTCGGTGGTCAGGTTTACCAGCAATTTACAGTGGGACTTACAACAGGTACCGGTGATTATCTTTTCACCAACAAGACCATAGTGGATGTATATCCGAATCCTACTCATGGCCGTCTTTATATTGATATCAGCCTGGCTGAGCGGAAAGACGGATTGTTGGAAATCAGGAACCTGATCGTATCGTGCGCATATGCTGCCACCTTCCAGGATCAGACAGCGGAAAGCTTTGAAGTGGATCTTTCGCCATTCGGTCGCGGTGTGTACTTCATCAACTTCAGCTCAGGCACTGATCACATTACCAGAAAGTCATGGTGCAATAATTTTCAGGCTGCTTACGGTAACTGGGCTGTAAAAAAATTCTGTTGTGCCAGCCGCGCAACATCGCAAACTTGGAGATCTGTATTTTTCTTCATCTTGTACTGCAGAAAGCAGTAATAAAAACTGATTGGAAAAAGTCAATTCAACCGCTGCTGCGCAAGTACAAAAACAAAGCGCACCCGTTGCAGTATGCAAACGATTATCAGTTGCTGGTTATGGTGGTGCTCTCCGCAAGGTCATCTGATGCATATATCAACCAGATCTCCGCACCACTCTTCACGGAATATCCTGATTTCAAATCTATCATTGCAAAGCCGGACGGTTTGTATCCGTTGATCAAAGGTGTTCCGGGCGGTCGCAAAAAAGCGGAATGGCTGATCAATACGGCAGGACTGCTGATGAATGCAAAGATCCTGGCAGCATGCAGGAACTGACTCGGCTTCCCGGCATCGGTCGCAAATCGGCCAATGTGATCATGCGGGAAACCGGCGCCGTAGCGGAAGGCATTACCGTTGATCTTCATGTGGTGCGTGTGGCGCCGCGATTGGGCATGGCGAAAGGTGCCGATCCGGGAAAGATAGAAGAACAATTGATGCATGTCGTTGATAAAAAAACCGGGGCGCGGCAGGGATGGCTCTTTCCTTTCTTGGGAAATATGCAGGCCTGTTCCAACCTGCACAGATTGCCTGATGAAAACATCCTGTAACTTTTTTATGAGTGGTGGATATCAAAAATTGGTGAAACAGCAGCTTAAGAGACAAAAAGTAACAGTTGTACTTCCCACCTCCCGCAAAACCAAGAAGAACAAGAAATAACTGGCAGGCTGCCTTTAGCAACCTGAATTAATTTCTTGAAATTACGTGGTGAGCCGACCTGCTTCACGAGCAGCAATTTAACCCGGATTTTTCAGTGGAAAAATCCCGCTCCGCTGCGACTTAGAACTGCTAAGGGTTTGTTCAATTTGTCAAGAAAAGAAAATGTTTCACAAACCCTAAAGCAGTTCTACGTCGGGGTTAAACCCGTTGCCGCTTTGAACTGCAAAATGTGGGTTTAATGGCTCCATCCCTGCATCATAACCCTTCAGATTGCTGCATATAATATCCTCAGCATTCATCTAAATAAATCTTTATTATCTATATTAATATAAGATTCTATGTTAACTTTATTCCATTCTGAATAACGGGGCTGAGGAATTCATTTTTATATATTACTAAAACACCATCACTATATGGCTGTTCGCTTCTTTTACTTTTTGACATCAGCATTAATGAGCTTTCGTACAGAAGGATTGAATTAATACAATGCCCATTGTGGAGCCAGGATACGACTGATCAGTTTTCTGCAAGCTTTTCCATTCAACCAAAAACAGATAAAATGAAAACTTTATTCATTTCAATGGTTGTTTTACAGCTCTCATTCACCCAAAATACAGGTGCGCAGCCGGTTGCACAGGAATTTGCAGCGAACACCATTCGTACCGGCTTTGTCGAAAACAAAGGTCAGGTGACTGATCAGTTCCATCGGCCCAATCAGGCAGTTCGCTTTATTTATGCGGCTGACAATTTTAATCTTCAGTTGAAAAACGATGGTTTCAGCTATGAGCTTTTCCAGGCTGTCTCCAAACAACACAAACCTGCCCATGCAACTTATGCGGAACACGATCTTCAGCAAACCGGCAATGGCGGTTTCAAGGATCAGTATGTGATATCGCACAGGATTGATGTGAAGTTTATTAATGCCGATTTTCCTGAAATGATGACTTCGCAGCCCGATAGCACCCGACTGCATTTTTATACTACCGGTACAGGGATCAACGGTATTACAAATGTGCACAGCTACCAAACGATAACTTATAAAAATATCTACCCAGGCATTGACCTGGTTTTTGCAGCACCTAACGATGGGTATCCATTTTTAAAATATGAATGGCACGTCCATACAGGCGCCGATCCTGATCTTATTAATCTGCAATATTATGGTGCATCGCTGATGAATTCGCCGGCTGACGGCAGTGTCGATATTTTGGCAGTGAACGGAAGGATTAAGGAAGGCAACATCGTGGCCTACACTGAAATTAATCACATGCCGGTTGATGTGCGTTATGTCATTTCCGGTAATAAGTTGCGCTATGTTTCAACCGGTTTGAATGGCCACGCGGTGATCATAGATCCAAACATAACATGGTTCACCTATTATGGCGGAAGTTCAACAGAAGACCTCTATGAAGGAGAATTATCCGTCGACAGTAAAGGCAATCCACTGCTTGCCGGCAATACGATGAGTACACTTTATATTGCAAGCACCGGTGCGCACCAGGTTACATTCGGCGGCGGCATGGTTGATGGCTTCGCTGCCAAATTTAAACCATCGGGTCAACTGATGTGGGCAACCTATTACGGCTCCAATGACCGTGATGGCTGTCATGCGATTACGGCTGATAACCTGCTGAATGTTTTTGTCGGCGGTAATACATTCAGCAATAACGGTATTGCCACCGCAGGTTCGCATCAGCCTGTTTTTGGCGGCGCGATGGACGCATTTCTCGTGAAGTTTGATATGAATGGCATACGTCAATGGGCGACCTATTACGGAGGTAGCGGTTATGGTGATCAGATTAGTGCGATTACCTGTGATGCCATAGGCAACATTTATTTTACCGGTTACACTTGCAGTGAAGATAACATTGCCACGGCAGGCGCTTACCAGGAAGTATATAATGGCACTGACGCAATTACCGGAGAATGCGGCCATTTTTACTGGTGCAGTTATTATGGCGGAGAAGGCGATGAACATGGCAGAGGACTTCAGACAGATGCAGATGGCAATGCCTATATGGGAGGTTGGACGATCAGTCAGACAGGCATTGGAACACCGGGCACTGCGGATCCTGAATGGAATGAAGGATATAACAATGAGGGTTATCCATCCGCTGATGGCTATCTCGCAAAATTTACGACAGATGGCCAGCTTGCGTGGGGTACCTACTATGGCGGGCCCAGCCTTGATCGGTCAAGAGGAATTGCGGTTGATAAAGAAAATAATTTCATCTATCTCGCCGGGCAAACGGGAAGCGATGAGGATGTAAGCGGCAATATATTTATGGCGGATGAAGGATTGTTCCTGCAGGATGGATTTATTGCGAAATATACGGTTGATGGAGCCATGGTATGGAATTACATAGTGGGTGCCGGTGGTGAACAAAACGTATTTGATATTGAATGGGATAAAAAAAGCAAATCGTTGTATATGGCCGTGGTAACGGATACTGCTTTCTTCAACACATCAGGCGTTTATCAAAACAGTTCAAACGGCGGTGACGAAGTGCAACTCATCAAGCTGAATGTCAGTGATGCATGCAACGATAAATATGAACCCAACAACAACTATCTCCTTGCGTCGAAAATCAACCCTACAGCTGATGCGGGTTATTATGGATATACCGGAGCTATTGCTTCCGACACTGACGAAGACTGGTTTCAATTTAAAACGGTGGCAGTCACTCACCTGAAACTTGTCTTGTCGGATCTGTTATTTGACTATGACCTTTTCCTGTACAAAAAAAATGGCC
>JBGAWA010000100.1:0-15190 GCA_044227805.1 Chitinophagales bacterium
TATTAAATGATAAAAAAATATAAATGAAATATACACATTCATCCCAAAATCACTATTAGCTTCATTAATTACAATCCTTACCTGCTTCTTGCTACCTTCGCGGCGCATCATCAGCGGTAAGCAATGTCCTTTCGATCCGGCTTCGTTACAATTATCGGTAAGCCCAATGCAGGCAAGTCCACCTTGCTGAATGCCTTGCTCGGTGAGAAAATTTCTATCATTACCAGAAAAGCCCAGACTACCCGACACAGGATAAAGGGCATTCTGACAACCAAAGATTATCAAATCGTTTTTTCCGATACGCCGGGCATCATTGAATCGAAATACGGCTTGCATGAAAGCATGATGCGCACGGTAAATGAATCGCTGGAAGATGCCGATGTGTTGATTGTATTGGCTGACCCGACGGCAGCAAACGGAGAATTACAGGAAGTGGCGGCCCGAATTCATGAGCTCACGATTCCGGTGATTGTTGCCATCAATAAATCGGATGCTGTTAGTGCAGAAAAGCTGGAGGCATTCCGGGCTTTTTGCGCCAGCACTTTTCCGGATGCCGCCATCCTTTCGATTTCTGCCTTGCAGAAAAGTGAGCTGAATAGCTTGATAGCGGCTATCCTGCTGCATCTGCAGGAGCAACCGGCCTTCTACCAGGAAGATGAACTGACAGATCGCTCTGAAAGGTTTATCGTATCGGAATTAATCAGAGAAAAAATATTTGATCAATTCAATAAGGAGGTTCCCTATTCCTGCCAGGTGATTGTAGTGGATTGGAAAGATCAGCCAGACATCGTGCATATACGTGCGGAAGTGATTGTGGAACGCGAGTCGCAAAAGGCCATTCTGCTGGGGAAGAACGGAAGCGCCATTAAAGCACTGGGAGTGGCGGCACGAAAAGATATTGAATCATTCTTGCAGAAGAAAATTTTCCTCGGACTCACCGTAAAAGTGAATGCCAACTGGAGGAACAGTCCGCTGCAATTAAAATATTTCGGGTACGAAAAATCATGAATAATACGGTTGCGATTATCGGGCGCCCTAATGTGGGAAAATCAACACTCTTCAACCGGCTGGTGGGTGAGCGCAAAGCCATCGTGGACAATGTGAGCGGCGTTACACGCGACCGTATATACGGGCTTGCCGAATGGAACGGGAAAACCTTTCATGTAATTGACACCGGTGGTTTTGTGACCAATTCCGATGAAACTTTTGAAAAGGAGATCCGCAAGCAGGTGTTGCTGGCAATGGACGAAGCGAATGTGTTGCTTTTTGTTGTGGATGCCGTGGTGGGCATCACCGACCTGGAGCAGGACATTACGGCGATGTTGCGCAAGAGCAACAAGCAAGTGATGCTGGTGGTCAATAAAGTGGACAATGCCGCCCGCATGTACCAGGGTAGTGAATTCTATGGATTGGGGTTTGACCAGGTTTTTTTCCTGGCTGCCATCAGCGGAAGTGGTACCGGTGAGTTGCTGGACGCCATCGTTTCCTATATAGATATGCCTGTTATGAGTCTCAGCGAAAATCTTCCGCGTATCGCTATCCTCGGGCAGCCGAATGTGGGCAAGTCCTCCATGGTGAATATGTTGATGGGAACGGAGCGGAATATTGTAACGGATATTGCCGGCACTACGCGTGATTCCATTCATTCGCATTACAAATTGTTTCAAAAGGAATTCATACTGATTGACACGGCCGGCATCAGAAAAAAGGCCAAAGTGAATGAGGATCTTGAATTTTATTCAGTGATACGGGCGGTGAAAGCGCTGGATGAATCTGATATTTGTGTGTTGATGGTCGATGCACAGATGGGTATCGAGAAACAGGATCTGAGCATACTTTCCATGGCGGAAAAGAAGAGAAAGGGTGTGGTGATTGTGGTGAATAAGTGGGATTTGATTGAAAAATCCACCAATACCATGAAAGCCATGGAAGATGATATCAGAAAAAAGGTGGCACCTTTTAAGGATATCCCGATCATTTTTACCAGCGTGACCGAAAAGCAGCGCGTCTTTAAAGTGATTGAAACAGCTTTAGAAGTGCAGGATAACCGCAAAAGGGTAGTGGAGGAGAAGGAACTCAATGAAAAAATGCTGAAATCCATTGCGCAGTTTCCTCATCCTGCCATCCGCGGCGCATTTTTAGAGGTAAAAAGTATTGTTCAGGTGCCTGCCACCACGCCTACTTTCATTTTCTGGGTCAATTTCCCCAATGATGTCAAGGCCAGCTATCGTCAATTCCTTGACAATCAGTTAAGGATGCACTTTAAATTTACCGGAGTACCGTTAAACCTGTTTTTTAGAAAAAAATAGGTTTTTAACGAATTGTCAAATATTTTGTTACCTTTGCCCCCGCAATTTCTAACCAAAATTTTTAAATCAAATGAAAAAATCATTTTTTGTTCTTCTTGCATCAGTAGCATTGTCATTCACCGCCTGCACATCCGGCGAACAAAAGACTGAAACGATGGATTCTACGCAAGTGAAGGACGCTGTCAATGAAGTATTGGATTCAGTGAAATCCGATATGGGACAGGTTGCTGATTCAGCCAACAAAGCGGTGAACGCTGTGGTTGATTCTGCAAAGCATATGTAAGACGCAAATTGCGGAGTCACCAATGCACGGCTCCAATCCTTCACCGGACAAGCATTGCTTCAAAGGAAAGCCTCCTGATTCAGGGGGCTTTTTTGTTGCGGCAACTTTTAATCGCCGGATAATTATCTTATCCGGTTCTTCCTAAAGAAAGATGCCAATTTGCTACGAGAACTTTTTAACCCGGATTTTTCAGTGGAAAAATCCCGCTTCGCTGCGACTCTAGAACTGCTAAGGGTTTGCTCAATTTGTGATGAAAAGAAAATGTTTCACAAACCCTAAGCAGTTCTACATCGGGGTTAAACCCGTTGCCGTTTTGAAATGCAAAATGTGGGTTTAAGGGTTGCTTATTTATCAATTAGGTCATAGTTCGCAACACCTGGGCAGTTCTATGCCGGGTTAAGCTCACTGCTGGTTTGAAATGCAAAAGGCGGTTTTATTCCGCCGGGTCCTGATACAATGCATTCAACTCATCGCTGAACCACAATTTTTGACAACATTGTTTTGCCATTGGATTCAAGCTGAAGCAGGTAAAGGCCAGGCGGTGTGCCTTCCAGGTTCATGGAAATCTCCATGGTTCCCGCCTCGATATTATTGATGGATGTTGCCACCACTCGCCCTCGCAGATCATACAAAGTAGCCTGTAAGGAAGTTGAAATTGGTGAAGTGACCTTAATATTCAATATTTCTGATACAGGGTTTGGAAATGCAAATGCCTGCATATCCAATTGATCATAAATGGTGGCGGGATCATTGGTTTTTAGTGGCCAGGGCACTGATGAAGTGAGCGATCTAAGCCGGTAACAGGCATTGGGTGCAAAGTCAGATCCTGCTGCGCTGATGCGCAGGTAGTATTTTCCTTTGGGAATGTTATTGTACACGATGGATTCATCATCAGTTCCGAGCTTTGCAGATGATCCAATGAGTTGCATATTACTTTTATATAGAAAAATATCATAGTCGGCGACGAGGTCCAGCAGTTCAACTTTAAGGTTGGTAAGTCCTGGCTTAAGTAAAAACCAGTCGGTGTCGATGCCATCCGCAATTACACCTGTATAGCCGAAGAATAAGGTATCAGCAGAGGATGCAATTGTTTTTGCTGCGAGGTTGGAGTTGTTCGGCTCATATTTATCGTAACAACTATCCGCCGGATTCAGCTTGAGCAAGATCACATCATCACCACCTTTCGGTCCACCCTGAAAAACAGATGCAGTGGTGTAGATAACCTGATCGGTCGTCATCATAAGATACAAGGCATTCGATTTATCGAGGTCGGCGTCAAAAACATTTTGTTTACCCGGACCGCCAATCAGGTAGGTATAAAGCAGAGAGCCTGAATCGGAATACTTTGAAACAAAACCTTCCTGTTCAATCAGTCCCGTATCAGGTTTAAAAATATTGATGGAGGCTACATTGGTTTTGCTTCCGGTTTGACCGACTACGTAAATGAAATTTTTCTTTTTATCCACCGTAATACCTCTTGACCGCTCCAGGTCCTTACCGCCATAATAGGTGCCCCAGGCCAAGGTGCCATCAGGTGTAAACTTGGCCAGGTAGGCATCAGGGGAAGGAATGCCCTGGTTATTATAACCCGTAAACCAGGCGGGCTGCGCGGAACCGGGAGTGCCGATCCCTGTGGTGCTGGCTGTCCAACCGCCGATGTAAGCATTATTACCGGAGTCAATAGCAAGGCCGCGGCCATGTTCATCTTTTTCGCCTCCGTAATAGCTGCACCATACCAACTCTCCGTCTGCATGCCATTTTGCAATAAAGGCATCCTGCGGGCCACCACCATAAGTACTCTGGTGAATGCCCGGAGTAGCAAACTGTGAGGTACTCTCGCAGGTTCCTTCAATATAAAAATCGCCGTTTTGCAACAGCACAATATCATGTGCCCTGTCTTGCCCGGGCCCGCTGTGATAGGAGGCCCAACTAAGGTTGCCGTCAGTGGTAAATTCACCTACCATAACATCACCGGTAACATCATCCACACCATTATACACTTCCTGGTGTGCTCCGGGCGTGGAGATATTATTCGGGCTGCAGGTATAACCGGTAAAATATACATTGCCGGCAGCATCGCATTCCACTCCATTTATCTGGTCGCCATAACCTGTTCCGCCAAAATAAGTGGCCCATTGGCGAATGCCGCTGCTGTTAAATTTAACCAGGAAGGCATCCATAGATCCTCCAAAAATTTCCTGGTGTGAGCCCGCCGTTGCAATTCCTGAATTGCTATAAGTATTTCCACCGACAAAAATATTGTAGGCGCCATCTGCGGCAATCGCATGGCATCCGTCGCGGTCGTAGGAGCCATAGTAGGTAGCCCAGGCCAGCTGACCGTTCTGTTTGAATTTCGCAACAAACCCATCCACACCGCCATCGCCATAAGTTACCTGGTAGGCACCGGTGCTGGCAATGTATTGCGGGCTGCTGGTATTACCGGCCACTAAGGGACTTCCTTTTCCGTCAATAGCCAGTTCACCTTCAAAAAGATCTTCCGTGTCTGCGCCGCCGTAATAAGTAAACCACGTGATATTTGGGTCAATGATCAGTGTATGTCCTGATTTTTCTCCGATAGCATAGCTGATGATATTGCGATCCACCACATAGCTGACAGCCGCATCTTTATGATCTTCCGCTGTATAAGCAACAATCTTTCCTTCCCTGATCTTTCCTTTTGGCGTTGTCACTTCTACACTTCCATCCAACGCCGCAGCAAGCGACAATGCACCGGAATATTGCATACGGATCTGAGAGGCATCGGCGCCAGGATTGACTTTCCATTCATATTTCAGCGAAGTATTTTCTGAATCGGGAGAAAAGAAACAAAGGTCGATGCCTGGGTAGACATTTTGATAAGTGATCTGATAATAACTCTGAACACCCGTGATTCCACTGCTGCCACTATTCACCGTGTAATAATTAAATACCGAGCCTGTCGCATCGGATGGTAGGAGCACCGGCGCAGATGCTCCGATAAAACGTACGTCCACCCGTGAAGAATGAAATTCGAATTCATTCTCCTCATCTCCCGTTTCTCTATACGGGTCATATTCAAATTTTTTTGCTGACCGCTTCTCATTGTGTTTCTCCGCCAGCTGAAAGAGTTCATAGCTAAACCCGTTCTTCTTCAATTGTAAATTGAACAGTCCGTTCGAATAGATGTACTCAACTGCACTATTTGCTTTTTGATTTTGATCCACAACCTGCCCTTTGTTTTCAACGAAACCCACCGTCACCGCGGCGCACGGATAAGACTGCTGAACAAAAGGTTGTGCCGATAAAGATTGGACGATCAGCATAAGAGCTACCATGCAGCCTGTTGCGATACTTATTATTGAAGTTAAGGAAGAACCTCTTACATGGTTTAATTTTTCTCTTAATACATACATGGGGCAAATCATTTTAATTAGAAGAATTGCGGGTGGTAATTGAAGGTGCTAAATTTACATCGCTTCTCTATAACAATCCAATAAAAATTATGCTGGCATGGAGAGTCGACTGATCACTGTTCACCTGCAATAGTACCGTACAACAGGCAGTTTATATTCATCACGAAAACCGAATCCGTTTTATTCGACTGATCCCTGATTTTTTCAAAGGAAATATCCCGCCATTTTATGTCCTGATAAAACCTGTTAATGTTTTTGAATCACAAATGCGCATTACACTGCGAAGCAATGATACCATAAAGTGCAATGGCTGCCGGAGCCGGCAAATATCAACGCATGATGTGCAGGAAATGGAGGCAACCTTAATTTGGATAAGCGCTATTCAGATGGCCGGAAAGCAGACACTTCTTTGTTCATAGCGTTTAATGCTTTCAACACGGTAGGATCCTCATCAAAAAGAACAGCATAAAAAGCATCCTGTGAAAATTTTTCGCGTGCCAGGAAAGCTTTTATACGAAGGTTGATATAGGGTTTGGCATTATTCAATTCAGCCTCATTGTGCACGACCTGCTTGCTGTCTGCCAGTTGGAGAAATGATGCGAAAATCTGATCACTGACCTTGAAATTATTGCGGAAAGCTGTAACATCCCTATACCCATCAAGCAAACCGGGATGATCATGAAAGTAGCTATACGAAAACTGTTGGATCAATCCCTGGCTGAGTATGGCATTGAGAAATGCATTACTGTTATTACTTGTGTCTAACGGCACGAAGATATCGGGCATAATGCCACCACCACCAAATACCAGCCTGCCTTTGGAAGTATAAAACCGGGTGGTATCCGGAAGATGAATGCTGTCTTTATTGGTAAATTCACCATTCCTGTAACGGTCAGACAAATCATTATAATAATCATTCAGATCATGATGATAAGGTTTTTGAATACAACGGCCTGAAGGCGTATAATACTTGGCCACGGTAAGGCGAAGTGCCGATCCATCATTCAACCCATATTGTTCCTGCACCAATCCTTTACCAAATGAACGGCGACCCACTATGATGCCGCGATCCCAATCCTGAATGGCACCGGTAACAATTTCGCTTGCAGAAGCCGAACCTTCATCAATCAGGATGGCCAGCGGGCCATCTTCAAACTGACCCAATACGCGCGTTTTGTAGTCGGTGCGTGTATAGACACGCCCTTTTGTATATACCATCAGTTTCTGTTGATCCAGTAATTCATCGGCAATATCAGTAGCCGCATTGAGGTATCCACCTCCATTTTGCCGAAGGTCAATGATAAGACGTGTCATGCCTTGCTGCTTCAGTTCACTCAGCGACTTCATGAATTCATCGTATGTTGTTTCGCTGAAGCGGTTGATTTTGATCAATCCGGTTTTTGCATCAATCATGTATGCCGCATCAACGCTGTACATCGGAATTTTATCACGGGTAAGCGTGAAATACAAAAGTGGGTTGCTCTGTTTGCGTAATACGCCGATTTTTACTTTTGTTCCTTTTTTACCACGCAGTTGACTTACCACATCAAGATCACGAATTTTATTGCCGGTGAAAAGAGAGTCGTTAATAGAAATAATTTTATCACCCGACAGCATTCCTGCGGATTCCGCAGGACCACCGGAAATCACATTCACCACCATCACCGTATCGGACACAATAAAGAATTCAATACCGATACCTTCAAAATTTCCTTCCAGTTCCTGGTTTACTTCTTTGAGGTCGCTTGCCGGAATGAATGTTGAATGCGGATCGAGGTTCTCCAATACCCGTTCAATGGCGCCGTCCTGGAGGTGTTCCAAATTCACTGTATCAACATATTTAGCCTGCACAAAATCCAGTACCTGGTCCAGCGTGCTGCTCCTGGAGCCGCTGAAAATCGGTGGTTTTCCTGTGCCTTTTAATACCAATCCGATCTGAATTCCGGCCACCAGCATAAATGCCATAATTATAGGTAACCAGATGTTGAATTTCCTGTTCATGCGATTATTTGGAATGTCAAAGATGCGATTTTTCAGGAAGGATAAATCACTGCAATGCAAGTCAGTCGGCTAAACATTCATTCAATGGTCTCCCCGCTTCGTAACCAATTTGCTTGCACTGATGATGATTTTCATGCGATTATTTTTCAAGCGGCAAGATTGGAGCAGATAATTTCAAGCTACAATTGTCAAATTTAAAGAGAGACCGGTTACCTGCGGGAATCGTTTAAAATTGAAAGTTCACCTATTAGGCGGATTGATCGTAAACAGTCATCGCAAAATGGTGCGCGTAAATTTGTTTTGCCATGGGATACAAAAAAATTTCAACGGTGTGCGCTACCTTTGCCCCTGATGGAGCTAATTAAAAAAACTACGGAAGCTGTTTCCCATTACAGCAACCTCGAGCAGATGAGTTTGCTTGAATTGCTGACGGGCATCAACCAGGAAGATAAGACCGTTGCGGCTGCTGTTGAAAAAGTGATACCGCAAGTGGAGCGGCTGATTGATGCGATAGTAACCAAAATGAAAGATGGTGGCAGGCTCTTTTATATTGGAAGCGGCACGAGCGGTAGATTGGGTGTAGTGGATGCTTCAGAGTGTCCG
This sequence comes from Chitinophagales bacterium, assembly GCA_044227805.1. Taxonomy (GTDB): domain Bacteria; phylum Bacteroidota; class Bacteroidia; order Chitinophagales; family UBA10324; genus JACCZZ01. Next base: position 8,589 of record JBGAWA010000100.1, read on the forward strand.
CCTACTTTTGGTGTTGGGGATGGTGTGGTGATTGGCATTATTGCCGGCGGTGATGGCGCCATCAGGAAAGCAGTTGAATTTGCGGAAGATGATGCAGAACAAGGCTGGATTGATTTGCAGCAACATGATATCAGTCGCAAGGATCTGGTGATTGGAATCACCGCATCAGGAACGACACCATATGTGACAGGTGCTTTGAAAAGATGTAAAGAAGCGGGTGTGCTAACGGGTTGTATTACCTGCAATGCCGCGACGCCGGTGGCCGGCCTGGCTGATTTTCCGGTAGAAGTCATTACCGGGCCTGAATTTATTACCGGCAGCACCCGGATGAAGGCAGGCACGGCGCAAAAGCTGATTTTGAATATGATCAGCTCTGCAGTGATGATTCAACTCGGGCATGTTGCGGGGAACAGGATGGTGGATATGCAACTGACTAATGAAAAACTTATTGACCGTGGTACCAGAATGCTGATGCATGAATTTGCATGGGACTATAAGCGGGCGCGCGCGATTTTGCAGGAATTTGGCAGCGTGCGCAGGGTGATGCAACTGCACCGGCGCAAACCTAAAGTGTAGGTAATAATTTAATGAAACATTCCTTATCGTTTCCCAGTTTAATCAGGATGTACTTTGCCGTTGGATCAAAGCTTGCATGATCTATACAATGATCATCGATAATGGAAAGTATAAGAGAATGAAACGATGGGAGAAATACAGCGGGTAAGCTGTTGTCTGGAAGAGTGGAAGGCTTAACCGGGATTTTTTTAAGAGGAAGATTCCTGGTTGTAAGCCTGAGCGTTGATAAGCGTTAGTTTATATGCTGTAATGGACAAAATTTTGGAATTCAAAGGCAATGCTCTTAAGGACAAGATCATGTCTTTGTTTGAAAAATTAAATGTGGAATTAGGAATCTTTTATGCACGAGATTGAACCTTATTACAACTGGCGCGACAGCTATCTTTCTGAAGAAGATAAGCTATCACCGTTCTATGGGCAGGAGTACAGCGAGTTTGAGTATTCCAATACGATCTACAATTTTTTTATTCATCCGCAATGGGATTGTTTCGGATCTCCTACGCTTTATCTCAAAGTGCTTTTTGCCGATTATCAGCATCACTTTGTGGTGATTGAACTGATTGGTGAGTGGAATGATGCCATCAATAATGATATCATGTATCTGAAACGGGAAGTGGCGGATGTGTTTATGCAACAGGGGATTACCAAATTTGTGCTGATCGGTGAAAATGTTCTCAACTTTCATGAGTCCGACGATTGCTATTATGAAGAATGGTATGATGACGTAAAAGATGCCGGCGGGTGGATTGCATTACTCAATATCCGGGAGCATGTATTAGATGAAATGAATAAGTTGCGGTTGTCTAATTATGTTCAGATGGGAGAGAACCTGAACGATGTGAACTGGAGGGTCGTAAAGCCGTTTCATATGCATCACCTGGTGGAAAGCAGGATGATGCAGGCATTGAAATAGACAGCAGAGGGCAGTAGCAGTATAGCCCATACTAAATACGGACAACTGGTGTAGAGATGTGCAACCATCAAGCGGCGAAGATGATGAACAGCGGTATCAGGGCTGATTACTCACCTGTTGTTCATCGAGTTTTTCAAATACAGAGTTATTGCTGATAAATTCCGGAACCAATTCTTTCATTTTGCTGACAATTTCCATGTTATCCTGATGATCGAACATGGCGATGAGTTCGCGAATTTCACGATCAATCTTTGTGAATGAATATTCACGCACCTTCGCAATCATTATTTTGGGATGATGAGTGCGTACGGTATTTTCATTAGTATTCAATAATTCCTCAATCAGTTTTTCACCGGGGCGCAGGCCGGTGAAAGCAATCTGAATATCCTTTCCTAATTCCAGTCCGGACAACTGAATCATTTTCTTTGCCAGGTCAACGATTCTTACCGGTTCACCCATATCGAAGATAAAGATCTCTCCGCCGTGCCCCATCGCTCCGGCTTCCAGTACAAGCTGGCAGGCTTCAGGAATAGTCATAAAAAACCGCGTCACTTCGGGATCAGTCACGGTAACGGGTCCACCTTCAGCAATCTGCTTCCTGAATTGCGGAATCACCGAGCCGTTGGAGCCCAGCACATTTCCAAACCGGGTGGTAATAAAATGAGTGCCCGACGTAACATCTTTCTCTGCAAGAAACTGGTTGAGTGACTGCACATAAATTTCCGCTATCCTTTTTGATGCACCCATCACATTGGTTGGGTTGACCGCTTTATCCGTAGAAACAAATACAAACGTTTCCACCTCATATTTAACAGACAAATCCGCGCAGATCACGGTACCCTGCACATTAGTGAGCAATGCTTCCGAAGGATTATCTTCCATCATCGGCACATGCTTATAGGCGGCGGCATGATAAATAATCTGCGGGCGGAAAGAAGCGATCACATTTTCCATTCGTTCCCGGTTTCTTACATCACCTATTACGACTTCAAACCTTTCCGGAGTGAACACAGCATTTAACTCTTGCTGCAGCTCAAAAAGCGGTGTCTCTCCCTGGTCAAGGAGAAATAGTTTCTCAGGATTAAAGGTGGCCACCTGCCGGGCAATTTCGCTTCCTATAGAGCCGGCCGCTCCCGTGATGAGGATGCGTTTGCCCAAAAGCTGATGACTGATACGTTCATAATCAAGCTGAATGAGGTCACGTTCGAGCAGCTCTTCAATTTTCACTTCCCTGATCTGGTTCATGCTCAGCTCACCGTTGATCCATTTTGACATAGGAGGTACATGAAGTACCCTTACATTATATTTTAAACAGGTATCCACCACCTGTTTTTTACGGCTGGCAGCTATATTGGGTACTGCAATAATCAGCAGATCAACATTCTGCTCCTGCAACAGATCTTCCAGATCATTTTTTGAATCATAAATGGAAACACCTTCCATTTTTTGTCTTAGCAGTTCGGGCTTGTTATCTATAAATGCTATCACCTGTACATCTTTTTTGGGATCGCGTTCCAGCGTTTTTTTGGTGATGAGCCCATATTCATTCGCGCCAAGTATGATGACATTTGATTTCTCTTTTCGAACCTGTACCAGTTCATCGTATAATAACTTAACACCTAACCGGTAGGCTGACATCGAAAAGACGGAAATAAAGAATTCAATGATGATTACGGAGAACGGAACGAGGTAGTAACCGCTTACTTCCAAAGAGATGAAATTAATCACACCTGCCATCAGCGTTCCCAACGCGAGCATGATTGCTACACGCTGTGCGTCTTCGGAACCGGTGTATTGAATCATGCCGGCATAGATCCGGAAAACAAAAAATCCGATGATACGGATAGCCAGTACCACAGGGACGGACATGTACATGAAAGCAAGTTCATGCGGCGGAATATGAAAATTGAATCGCAGCAGGAATGCAAAAAGCAGCGCCGTAGAAACGATAAAAGTATCGATGGCGAAGATGGCCCACCTGGGCACGAGTGAACGATATTTGAAGCGAAGCCTGTTGATAGCCACAAGACAGTGCCGGGTTCTGTTTCGTTGCCAAGTTATAACATTTAACAGTGGTTTTATTAAGCAACGCAGCACCTATACGGGAAAATAATGCTCACTGACAGTACCCTGTTTTAGTTACTTCAATTCATCAAATCTGCTTTTTTTTCCATGAAAAAACCTGGTTAAACCTGCACGGCCTTTCACTCACTGATTCGGTTCGGTACCCTCTTACTTTTTTTGCAGCATTATGAATACAATTGAATAAGGCAAAAGGATACTTTCTCGGGAAGGGGGTTCTGTGTATTGAAAATCTTTAACTTTAACGCCATTCAAATCACTTGTCATGAAAAAAATTTCACTCTTGTGTGTTGTGTTGTCTGGACTTTTTATTCAGCATCTATATGCACAGGATATCATCCAGGTTTGTTGTAATGATACCATTTGCGAGCCCGGCACAGAGGTGCAACTGACAGCGACGGTTGATACGAGTGCATACGGTGAACTTTTATCCATCTTGGATGATACGCACAGCCAGCTGATTGACCTCGGCTTTTCATTTACATTTTTCGGTAATACGTACACGAAGTGTGTCTTGTCAACGAATGCTTATATCACTTTCGATTCAACAAAAGCGCTCACCTATTCTCCATGGACGATTGCTAATCCTATTCCTTCACCGCTCAATCCGATGAATGCTATCATGGGCCCCTGGCATGATGTAGATCCTTCTGTCATCCCGGATCCCTGCATTTCTTACGGCAAGTTTGGTGAAGCCCCCAACCGTTATTTCATTTACAATTTTACCAATGTTCCCATGTATTACCTTACCTGCAACGATCTGACTTTCACCGGGCAGATCATCCTGTATGAAGCAGGTAGTATTATTGATATTTACCTGGGCAATAAAATTTTTTGTACGGATTGGAATGGCGGACATGCCATTGAAGGCTTACACAATGAAGATGGATCGGTAGCGGTGGTTGTTCCGGGAAGAAACTACCCTGAACAGTGGGAAGCCTTCAATGAGGGCATCCGGTTCACGCCCAATGGCAACACGTATGATATAAGCAATATTCCCTACATGTCAATTCCATTCGCCGCCGGTCTGCCTCAGTGGTACGATGAGGATGGAAATTACTTAGGAAGCGGCGCGTCAATAACCGTAACGCCTGAAGTTACCACCTCTTATTTTGCCAAGGTATCTTCCTGCTTTGATGTAGCGGATACGGTAACCATCGTAGTAGATACTTTAACAGGCACTTATTCCCAGGTTGATCCGAGTTGCCCGACGAGTGGTGATGGATCTGTATTCGCAGCTACCGAAGGCAATTTCGGGCCTTGCACTTTTGTGTGGCTGGATAGCAACGGTGATACTATGCAGGTTAGCAATAACGCAGATGCGGATCAATTGCTGAACCTGGATGGAGGTCAGTATGTGGTGATTATTGTTAATAGTATTGGATGCTTTATCACACATACCTATTCCATCGGCCCGCCACCTTTCAATGCCGGATTTACGGTTAGTCCTGCTGTACTATGTGCTGATGCACCGGTATTATTTACTGATATTTCAACCGGTCCCATTGCATCTTACTTCTGGAGCCTGGGTGATGGCAGCACCTCCACACAACAAAATCCATCTCACGCATATCCTGCTGGCTCCTATACGGTTCAATTGATAGTTACGAATGCAGGTGGGAGTTGTACGGATACTTTTAAACAAACTATTATCGTGCAGCCCAATATTGCGGTCGCGTTTACGGTACAGGATCCTCCCTATTGTGTAGGTTCACCGGTGCAGTTTACGGATGGCTCATCCGCCCATCCGGCTGACTGGTCATGGGACTTTGGTGATGGCGGTACTTCTGATCTTCAAAATCCATTTCATTCATATTCCAGCGAAGGAAATTATACCATACATGTGGATATAGCTGACCAATTCTGCGGCAGTGGTGAATATGCCACATCTATTACCGTCAATTTCGTTCCTGCACCAAAGCTGAGAGAGGATACAATGCTTTGTCCTAATGAACCCTTGTACCTGAATGCGGATGCAACGGGCACATCCTACCTTTGGTCTACCGGTGCAAACACCGAAACAATTGTTATTGCAGCTCCTGAGTCTGCCACTTATTACACCGTGATCGTGGATAATTTCGGATGCAAGGGAACAGACAGTGTTTTGATCACACCAGATTGTCTTTTATTGCTTCCGGCGGCATTTTCACCGAACAGCGACGGGGTGAATGATTTGTTACATCCGCTGGGTAGCCTGTTGGCGGATTATTCTTTGCATATCTACAACCGCTGGGGACAGGAGGTCTATTCCTACGAGGGAAATAACCTGCAGACAGGATGGAATGGCAGCTTCAATGGCGAACCACAGCCGGTGGGAGTTTATGTATATGTACTGAAGGGCGCTTATGTGAGCGGAGAAGCAGTGTCGAGAACAGGCAACGTGACCATACTACGGTGAAAATAAGCTGATAGAGTAAAAAAATGAGCTTCGATTTATAGCGGCTGTTTTGTTCGTTTACAAGCCTGAATACTTTTGGACATGAAAAACCTGCTCACCTTTTTGATGATACTTTCTTCCGGTCATCTGTATAGCCAGGTTGCTGAGTCGCCTTTTATCAACAGGCACTACCTGGTTGACCTGTACAATGGCAAAGAACACGATTCGAAGCAAACCTTATCATTCGATAGTGAAAGCATGACGTATACCGAAGCGGAGCAATACGGCTTCAAGCCGGAATCGTTTAAATGGAAGCAAAAAAACGATTCCACCTGGACTTTCCTTTCCATTCACAAAAGCGTTAAGAACGGCGTAATGACGTGGGAAGGAAAAGTCATTAATAATCATATTGAAGGCACCTGTATTTGGACGAGGAAGGTTGAAAACCCGGTGAACTATACATTTAGCGGAAGCTTGCTGAAGGATTAACAATGAATGGTGAAAGCCGGTATTTAAAAATGTATATGTCAACCTATCATGATGAATGTTGCTAGTTGATTTAGCAAGATACTATGCTCCACGCTGCGGGGTTCCTGAAATATGGTACCTGAATTAGTTTCCAAGACTTGCCGGAATATCTTGTAATTCTCTTCA
>JBGAWA010000101.1:0-16230 GCA_044227805.1 Chitinophagales bacterium
TGGTGGCATTACCTCCGAATTTCTCCGGCCGCTGGTATTCAATATCCAGTACGCTCGACATTTTATCGCCGTACTTAGCGGCAAAACCTCCTGCGGTAAAAAGCAGCGATCCTACGAGATCGGGATTGATAAAACTCAGACCTTCCTGTTGTCCGGATCGGATAAGAAACGGGCGGTATATTTCAAAGTCATTCACATATACCAGGTTCTCATCGTAGTTACCGCCCCTCACGGAATACTGCGATGATAATTCATTATTGGATGAAGCACCCAGCACTTTCAATATTGCTTCCACGCCACCGGAGGTGGTGGGCAGCGCATCAAATAATTTAGGATCAATCCGTACCATACTGGGCTGGTCACGCAGTTCTTTGTCTTCAATGGTGATGCTGTCGATAATATATGTCTGCTGAATCAGCACCACATATAATGGAAAGCGTTGCCCCATTTTCAGGTTCACCTTACGTTCAAAATTCTCATATCCGACAGAAGAAAAGGTGAGTGTCACTTCTTTATCTGCTGCTACAGAACATTCATAATTGCCTGCCTGATCTGTAAATCTGACACCTCCGCCGGAAGAAATTTTAATAGATACGGAGGGCAAGGTCTGATTTGCTTCATTTCGAACGTTGCCGTACACCGTTGCGTTTTGTGCAAAGGAAACACCCGGAACAATCGCTGCAAGCCAAAACGCAAGTAGGTTTCTAATCATTGTCAGGAAACGCCGGTTAAGCCGCCGAAGTATTTATACTGTTATTTTTCAGCGCAGCGATAGCGGCTGTGGGATTTGCAGCATTAAATACCGTATTGCCTGCCACGAGTATAGATGCACCAGCCAGCAGCAATGACGAAGCATTTTGCAGATCGACTCCTCCGTCAATTTCAATTCTCGCCCTGGCATGACTGCTTTCTATCAGCTGCCGCAGTTGTTGTATTTTTTTGTACGTATTCTGAATAAACCGCTGTCCGCCAAAACCAGGATTGACACTCATGAGGCATACCACATCAATTTCCTGAATAATGTCCTCCAGTTGCGAAACAGGTGTATGTGGATTGATCGCCACTCCGGCCTGCATGCCACTTTCCCTGATCTGCTGCACAGTGCGGTGAAGGTGTATGGATGCTTCTAAATGTACACTTAAAATATCCGCCCCTGCTCTTTTGAAATCGTCAATATACTTTTCCGGTTCCACTATCATGAGATGCACATCGAGTGGCTTTTTCGCTTTTTTCTTCACCGCCTTCAACAGGGGGAAACCAAAAGTAATATTCGGCACAAACCGTCCGTCCATTACATCGCAATGAATCCAGTCAGCTTCACTGTTATTGATCATTTCAATCTCTTCATACAACCTTCCAAAATCAGCCGATAATATGGAAGGGGCAATTATTGGTTTCATCCCGCGAAGATAATCTGAATTTGGAATAAGCTGAGTACTGTTGCTTGCCACAGTGCCTTCATCATTGACCAGATTTTTTAATAAGAGCCACTTTTGCGCCATTGCGGCTAACGGATAAGGTCCGTCTTTTTCTTATCAATTCACGAAAGGTTGCGGTAGCCCAGAGCGAATCTTCTTCGTGATCGACGGATCATCAGTTGATATTTTAAGTTAATCCTTCTTGTGAAAGGAATGGTTTTTAATCACGTTTATTTTTCAAAATCACTTTTAGTTCTGCTAAACAAAACATAAATTGCAAACAGCATTTAATCTAAACCTTACCACGATGAAACAAATCTTTACACTGCTCATTTGCCTTTTTGCTGCAACTACAGTTTTTGCAGGACAAGGGGGCCCGGATATTTGGGGCTATACCTGGAAAGACAGCAATGAACCCGGAGGACCGGTTTATAACTGGATTGATATCGTGAACGAAGGAGGTGTGGAAGTGAAATTGCTGGCTGATGACAATTCAAGAGGGCCATTCTCCATGAACTTTGAATTTCCCTATTACTGGTACACCGTCAACACTTTCTGGGTCGGTTCCAATGGGTACCTGCTTTTTCAAAACGGACAACTCGCTTCACCTTTTGTTTTCGGGCCAAGCATCGCTTTACCCAATGATGTTGTAGGCGCATTCATGAATGACTTAACATTCGCAGGTCTAAATGACTCTGCTGAATGTTACTACAAAGTAAATGCGGCCAAGGATACACTTATCGTAAGCTGGATTAATGTGCCTTATTTTGATTCGAATAATGCGAATGGGCAGTCAGGTAACAATACCTTTCAGATCATTCTGAGCGCAGTGGATAGTTCGATCACCTTTCAGTATAAAGTGGTAACACCTGCGAATCCTTACAATGGAGCTCACAGCTCTGTGGGTATTGAAAACTATTCCGGCAGTATTGGCTTGTGGTACAATGGAACCACTTATACGAGTCCGCCGGCATCTTTCGCCATCAAATATTATCACCCTTTGAACCCAACACTTGTGGTAAAGGACGCCGCCACAATTTACCTTGACAATACGGAAACCGGTGCGATCTTCCTCACCAATAACAGCTCAACCGCTCATGATTTAGTTGCACAGGTGAAGAACTATGGCACCGTTACTTCAGCACCGTTCAATGTTCAGGGTGTTGTAAAAGATCCGCTGGGAACGCAAGTGGTGGCTAATTTTTTTCTTACCGACAGCCTCGATGCACAGGAAACACAAACGTTCACTTTTGGACAACAGTTAAATCCTGCTTTGGAAGGCACCTATAAATATTTTACCGTCACACAATTACCGGGTGATTACCCGCAATCAAATAATTCCAAAACACAGGAAATCGTGGTGGTTGACCCTACGCTGCCGGAAGTGCGATTAAGTTATGATGCGGGCCAAACTAATCAGCTCACTTCAATCAATTGGGTAGGCGGAGAAGGTGGTATCGGGTCACATTTTATTCCTCCTTTTTATCCTGCCGTGATAACCAAGTTACACTATTGGAATACCTCGAATGCGGGTTCAGCATTTTCTGCCAGGATTTTTGATGATGATGGCATCAACGGATTACCTTATAGCATGTTTGATTCTGTTTATGTGCAGCCCAATGATGTTGTAGTGAATGGATGGACTGATGTTATACTGGATAATCCGGTTACTATTACCAGCGGAGGATTCTATGTCTCCTGGGACATGCATGGTGAAAGTATTGCGCTGGGAATGACCCTGGCTGCGCCATTTTCCAACAGAAGTTTTGAAGTATTTAATAACGGATGGGGAATTTACAGATCCCGTGAAACACAGGATCCGATGATTAATGCTACAATTATTGAGGGCTTTCCAACCGGCATTATGCCTTACGGCGCATCAGCTATTCAAATGAAGTTATCGCCCAATCCGGCTACTGAAGAAGCAACCATTCAGTATCAGGTTCCTGCCACGCATGAAAAAGTATGGCTGGTGGTAACAGATTTACAGGGAAAACTCATCAGCCGGAAAAACATTGGCATAGCAACGGAAGGTGATCATTCATTCAGCCTTGATACAAGAAACTATGCCGCCGGAATGTACCTGGTGGAATTGTATGCCGGCAAAATGAAAAAAATGGAAAAGCTGGTGATTGGAAATTAAGCGGCTTTTATGTTTGACACTAATAAGGAAGAATGATGGTTTTCATTCTTCCTTTTTTTTCTAATTATGCCGGCGCAAAAGGACTTCCTCTTTATTTACATTCTAATAATTAATCAGGTAGCCGTGTGCTTCCCCTTGAAAATTCCGGTGAATGACATCTTCATAAAAAAATTACCTTTGCCCGCATTATGACCATTGATCAACTAAAAGATATAAAGAGCCGCACTGATGCCCTGAGGAGGTTTCTTTGACTACGAAAACAGAGTAGAAAAAATCAAAGAAGACGAACAACTCACTGCCGCTGCGGAATTCTGGAATGACCCGAAGAAAGCGGAAGCGGTAATGAAACAGATTCAGACCAATAAACGCTGGGTGCAACAATTTAATGAAGCCCGGTCAAAAGTGGATGAATCGGAAGTGTTGTTTGATTTCTATCAACAGGGAGAAGGCAATATAGATGATATTGAGAGCCAGTATCAGCAGGCATTAACTGCTGTTGATGAGCTTGAATTCAAATCCACATTCACGGCCCAGGAAGATCAGCTGGGCGCCATTCTTGAAATAAACGCAGGTGCCGGTGGAACGGAAAGTTGCGACTGGGCGGCCATGCTCATGCGGATGTATATCATGTGGGGCGAAAAGAATGGTTACAAGATACATGAAATGGATGTCCAGTATGGTGAAGTGGCCGGCATTAAATCCTGTTCGCTGGAACTGGAAGGTGACTTTGCGTATGGCTACCTGAAATCGGAATCTGGCGTACACCGGCTCGTGCGTATTTCTCCATTCGACTCCAATGCACGCCGGCATACTTCCTTCGCTTCGGTGTTTGTTTACCCACTGGTGGATGACAGCATCAATATAGAAATCAACCTGAATGATATTACCTGGGAGACATTCCGTTCAGGCGGCGCCGGAGGACAAAATGTAAACAAGGTGGAAACGGCCGTCCGGTTACGCCATAAGCCCTCCGGTATTGTGATTGCCTGCCAGGAAGACCGGACACAGATGGGTAACAAGGACAAAGCGCTGAAAATGCTGAAGTCGAAGTTGTACGAAGAAGAGCTCCGCAAACGCAATGAAGAACGTGATAAGATTGAAGCCGGCAAGAAAAAGATAGAATGGGGTTCGCAAATCCGGAACTATGTGCTGCATCCTTATAAATTAGTTAAAGATGCCCGTACCGGTTATGAAACCAGCAATCCGCAGGCGGTGCTGGATGGTGCATTAGACGAATTCATCAAAGCCTTTCTCATGGCGGCAAAGAGCTAAGTGCAGGACGTCGGTTCCATGGCATTCTTGCATTGCAGTTAATAAATCCGGCATAAGCCACAAATTGAACCAACTGGAGGAATCTTCGGGAATTACGATTATCTTTGCCGCCCTTCCGGGAAAAGACACCGGAATTTTTCTTAACCCATAAAACTTTTTCTAAAGTACAATGGCTGTAAAAATCAGGTTACAAAGAAATGGGAAGAAAGCAAAAGCCTTTCTACCACATTATTATCGCCGACTCCCGTTCACCAAGAGACGGTAAATTCATCCGAACAGATCGGGACCTACGATCCAACCACTATTCCGCATCAGTGGACATCAACAAAGACAAAGCGCTGGACTGGCTGCAAAAAGGCGCTCAACCGACTGATACGGTTCACAAAATTTTATCATTTAAAGGGATCCTCTACCACAAACACCTGTTACGCGGTGTTAAGAAAGGTGTAGTTCCCCAGGATGTGGCCGATCAGAAATGGCAGCAGTGGGAAAGATTCGCACCGCACGGCCATCCTGGATGCCAAAGAGCGGGGACGCAAAGGTCTTAAGAAAAAGAAAGGTAAAGGCAATGCTGCCGCAACTGCTACTGCTTCCTAATCAGTATGCAGTAGTGTGTTACCACTTTATAATATGCTTTTTTGAATAGCCCTGTTTTGATAAGGCTGGAAAAATTTGGAAAGCTACTTCTCCTGAGGTAGCTTTCTTTTTTTTTGGGCCAATGCTCAATTATTTTCATGGAAAATCTAAACTATGTAAAGGCAGGAAGGCTGAATAAAACATTTGGCCTGAAAGGGCATCTGCGCGCATACCTTGATCCTGCGATTGTTGCACGACTGAAAAAACTGCCGGTTGTTTACTTGCTGTCAAAAGGCAGTTATCTCCCCTACTTTCCTGATGAAACCGATCTGCAGGCATCTGGACATTGTATGTTTCATTTTGAAGAAGCTAAAGATAAGACGGCCGCGGATCAACTCGTGGGAAAGGATATTTATGTGGAAGCCTCGGCATTAAAAAAAGCTAAACCATACACCTCGCTGGCAGACTTTACCGGTTTTGTAATTCATGATGAAACACTTGGTTTGCTGGCTCCGCTTGATCAGGTGATTGAGATGCCTAATCATGCTATAGGGCAGTTTATCTATTCTGGACAGGAAGTGTTGTTTCTGGAATGAGCAAGTCATCCTGAAAATTGACAAACGAAAAAAGGAAATTCATCTGCGTTTGCCGGAAGGGCTAATGGATATCTATTTACGGAAAAGTTGAGTCTCGGTACTTTATCCTTAATATCTTATTGCCACTTTTTTAAAATTCTTCACCTTAGGAAGAACATTACACTGGAAAAATAATTGCTGTCATGAAGGATCAAAAAGGCTAACTCCGGCCGCTGGAATAAGAAAATAATTTACGCGGCATATCGTTGAGGTATGCCATGAAATATTCTTTGGCTTTTATTTTTAGTCTCCTGCTTTTTGCCTGCAATAAAACGGAGATACCTGTTCCTGATATCACGAGTGGACTTGTGGCCAGTATTCCTTTGGATGGAACAGCATTCGAAGAAGTGAACAGTTCATACGGCACTATCGTGAATGCCCTGCCAACGGGCAACCGCCACGGGGAAGCCGGCAAAGCCATGCTTTTCAACAGCAACGATTCATCGTTTATTGATTTTGGCGATCTGGAAAATCTCTCCTTTAACAATAATCAATTCACGGTCTCTTGTTGGGTTATGGTGTCTGATACGGTAGCGCCTGTCAGCATTCTCAGCAAACGTGGTGAGACCGGCCCGTGGGAGTTTAGTCTTGACAATCATTTCAACCACAGTGCATTCAACTTAGACAATTGGGTGGCAGACGGCAGCACTACCGTATATGGAATGGATCCATTGAAGTCTGCAGCTTTGCTAAGGCCCGGAATATGGTCGCATATTGCCTTTGTGGCTGATGGCGTTGCTATTATAGTTTACCAGGATGGCATCTTGCAGGCCGGAACAGATTCCCTTAATACCGGACTATCCCTGCATAACACGGATGCTCATTTTTTTATCGGCAATGGAGGTGGTTACGGAAAGAATTACTTTTTCAACGGCGGCATTGATGATATTCGGATTTATAACAGGCCACTGAATCAGGAAAGTATTCAGTATCTGGCGCTGCAATAAACTAAGTCATGAGGGTATATGTTCGATGGCTAAAATTTCAATCTTTCTAAAGTTTTTGATGGCCCTTAAAACGACGATGTTATTCTTCTTAACTTTTTTAACACCCCTTATCACCTTACCGTCAACCAATACTTTTCCTATTGTGAAAGGGATACCATATACCTTAATTCTATAGTAGTCATACTTAGGGGAAAACAAGCCATCCACTACTTGTTCAATCATCAGGCCTTGCTGATGGCCATGTACATCAAACTTCTTTTCGGCAAAAATTGATTGCTCATATCCGAAAGTATCCCCGTGATCCTCATATAAAAATGATTTCACATGATGTGCTGCATAATAAACATTCAGCAACATCTCTTCAATGTCGTGCTCGCCGGTATATTGCATCACCGGATATTCCGGTATTACAGATCCCGCTTTTACAAACACGGGCAATCTGTCAAGCGGTGCGGCTACCTCATACGATTTACCTCCTTGCCAAACGGAGAAATCCCAGAAATTATACCAGGTGCCTTTGGGAAGATATACATGTCTTGACAGGGCACCTTTCTCCGTTACCGGCGCCACGAGCAGTTTATCTCCATACATAAAATCATCATCACGCGCGAAATTTTCCGTGACATCCTGCTCCACCAGTGCGAGTGGCCGCAGCATCGGTGAGTGATAATTGTGATTTTCCCAAAAAACAGAATAGATATAGGGCAATAGTTTATAACGCAACTCAATATATTTCCGGGCAATTTTTTCAATATGGGAACCAAATGTCCATGGTTCCCTGTCACGGGTATCGCCTGATGAGTGTACACGCATCAATGGTGAAAAAACACCAAACTGCATCCATCGCGCATAGAGTTCGCCTTCAGGTTCGCCTGTAAATCCGCCAATATCTGATCCGCTGAAAGAGATGCCGGATAAACTTAATCGCTGCAACATCTGAATGGCCAGTTTCAGATGATCCCAGGTAGCACTATTATCGCCCGTCCAGGTGGAAGTGAATCTTTGAACACCAGAATAACCGGATCGGGTGATGGTGAAAGGCCTCTTGTTTTTTTGTAACTTTTTTAATCCGGCATAAGTTGCGCGTACCATCTGCATACCATAAATATTATGCGCTTTTCTGTGAGAGCACTGGTACCCGTCATAATCGTGACGTACATCCATCGGGAATGTGCCGTTGCCAAACACTGCCGGCTCATTCATATCATTCCAAACACCCGCAATGCCTTGTTCAACGAGTTCTTCAAATAAACCACCCCACCATTCCCTTACTTCCGGACTGGTAAAATCCGGAAAGCGGCAGCGGCCGGGCCATACTGCCCCTTCCATAAAATAATCATCGCTGCGCCTGCAGAAATATTTTTTGTTCTTGCCCTCCTGATAAACCCAGTATTCATCATCCATCTTAATACCCGGATCAATGATCACGATGGTTTTAAAACCGTCATCCGCCAGCTCGGCGATCATTCGCCCTGGTTCGGGAAAATGTTTTTTATTCCAGGTAAAACAACGGTAGCCATCCATGTAATCAATATCAAGATGAATGGCATCGCAGGGAATTTTTTTCTCCCGAAATGTTTTGGCAAGCTCCTTAACATTGGCTTCCGGATAATAACTCCAGCGGCTTTGATGAAACCCCAGTGCCCATAACGGTGGCATAGGATGAGAACCCGTGAGTAAACTGTAGCGCTTCACCACATCCATCATTTGCGGGCCGTGGATGTAATAATATTGCATTTCACCGCCATCGGACCAAAAGCTCACCTTATCCTTCTCCTCATTGGCAAAATCAAAAAAAGTGCGGAAGGTGTTGTCGAAAAACAAACCGTAACTGAGGCTATTATGAATGCCGATATAAAACGGAATGTTCTTGTATAACGGATCACGATCGCGTTCATAAGCATAGGCATCAGTACCCCACATGGAATAGCGTTTACCGAGCATGTCGAGATCAGCAGGTTTGTCGCCGAGTCCGAAAAAATGTTCCCCTTCCTGGTATTTCTTGGAACAATAAACATAATAACCGCCATACTCCGCATGCTCTTCCCAATGCATAGGGATAGCGTCTTCATTCATCACCATTTCATTCGCATCAGCAAAGGAAACCAGGAAATCAGCTTTCCGGATACGGCACGAAACCGTGTTGGTAGCTATGATGTAAAAATCATCCGTCTCTGTTTTTTCTATCCGCGAAATATGAAATTTATGATTATCTGTCGCATAAGAAAACTCTTCGAGAAAATCTCCCATCGGCGCAACACGCACACGGATGATTTCATCGCTTACTACTTTTACCTCTACTGCTGAAACACCATCTGAAAAGCAGAAGCGACTGCCGTTCCTCGTGACGGAACTTACTTCCTTCAGGTATTGCTTTGCAATCGGCTGCACGGTAACGTCAGGAATATCACTGTGCACAACAGTATTCTGATCGGTCAAGGATTCCGGGCCAACAGAGGCTGTTTCTTTGTTTTCTGTTACTTCTATCTTCTTCATAAAGCGGCGCAAGTATAGCGGATTTTGACAAAAATGACGGGAAATCACAATAGTTTTTATCATCGGTGCTGCCTGCTTACTAAATTCATAACGACTATGACAATACAGTGGTCATAAAACAAAACATATTTTCATTTGTGCTTAACATAGGTTGCCCACTTTTCCGGCACCGCCATGACCTTCATTCGGCTATGAGTTGATTAGCTTAAGGAAGTTCATCTCCTGTTTCCGGCTGCTCTATCACCTTTTGACAATCTTTTTTGTTCTCCCGCAATAAAATATCAGAAAAATAGTTTTTACTTTGCATTACAAAGCACTTTGACTATGACCAACTCATCCACCGAACGGCACCTTGAAAATCTGCAGGAAATCCGCTCCATCATGGATCGTTCCTCCCGATTTATTTCACTCAGTGGGCTATCTGGAATCTGTGCCGGTACTTTTGCATTAATGGGTGCCTATATTACCTGGCAATATGTGAACCGCGACTATTCCAGCTTTATACAACATACGATCGATCGGGTTCCGGCACTCTGGTTCCTGGCATCGGTTGCTGCGGGTGTTTTACTCCTGTCACTGATCACCGGCATATTCTTTACTACCCGGAATGCCAAACGCAAAGGACAGAAAATATGGGACGCTACCAGCCGCAACCTGCTCGTTAACCTGGCGATTCCGCTGATCGCCGGTGGTTTATTCTGTATGGTACTACTCTACCATGCACCGGAACTGATTGCGCCATCCACGCTGATTTTTTATGGCCTTGCACTGATTAATGCCAGCAAGTACACACTCTCGGATGTCCGCTACCTGGGCTTTTGCGAGCTGATAGCTGGATTTCTCGCTGCAGTTACGCCGGGCAACGGGTTGTTTTTCTGGGCATTTGGTTTTGGTGTATTACATATTGTCTACGGTGCGATCATGTATTTCAAATACGAACGATGAAAGAGATTATCACACTGATTAATAAAGCATTTGAAAGCAGGCAACGGCTGGGAATCATGTCGCTGCTGATGGTGCATGACATAATTGATTTCAATACCATGAAAGACTTGCTGCAAATGACAGATGGCAACCTTGCCACGCATATTGCTGCGCTTGAAAAATGCAATTACATAACCGTCAAAAAAAGCTTTCTCGGCCGGAAAACCAACACTTCCTATAGTGCTACAGCTGCAGGTAAAAAAGCGTTTAGGGATCATCTTGGCGCACTGGAGAAATTGATTAAAAGCAATAAATAATTTTTTTGCCTTTTCACTTTGTATTTAAAAGCACTTTCCCATGAATAAATCAACAACATTTTTCCTGCCGGCCTTACTGCTGGGCATCGTTTTTTATTTTCTGTTCAGGAATGAATCACCCGGCATCAATGTGCTCCTGTTTTTCCTGTTGTCATCCTTTGCATTGGCAATCATAAAGCCCGGTGCCTACCGGGAAGCAACGGTAAGAGTCGCTTTTACCGCATCCTTGTTGTCAGCCCTTCTCATAATTGTCATGAACACTGATGTCAGTATAATTTCTTACTGGATATGGTTTGCCGTGATGATTGGATTTATTCATCAGCCACAAATGCGCTCTGCCGGTGGTGCACTGCTGACATTCTTGCTTGGGTTCATCGCTTCTCCTTTATCGTGGTGGAATGGATGGAACTGGCTGGAAAGAGCAGTAAACAAATGTCATCGCTGCTCAAATACTTCCGGCTGAGCATTATTCCACTGGCAGTACTTTTCTTCTTTTTCATCTTATATTCCATCGCTGATCAGCAGTTCGAACAGGTTTCCAATCAACTGTTCACTTTCTTATTTGACCAGATCAAGGTCCTCTTCGATTATATTTCTCCTGCTACTATCCTGTTTTTTATTTTTTCGTTACTAGTAGCAGCCGGCATACTGCTTAACCGCGACATGAAGTTGATCGTGAAGATGGAACTCCTGCAGAATGATTTCCTGCAACGGAAAAGAAAGAAACCAACCGGTAATACCGGAGAAATTGAATGGTGGCAGCTATTCTTCAGAAAGTCAATGCGCAGCTTACAAAATGAATTCAACCGCGCATTGCTACTCCTGGTAATGGTGAACAGCCTATTGCTGTTTGTAAATGTGGTGGATGTAAAATGGTCTGGTTTGAAATGCAGCTAACGCCTCACCTTATTCCCGTTCACAGGCAGTACACGAGAGTACTTATCTGCTGCTCTTCAGCATTGTGATTGCCATGGCGATCCTGCTTTTTTTCTTCCGGGGTAATCTGAATTTTCTAAAAAACAACCGGCGACTTTTGCGGCTCTCCTATTTGTGGATTGCGCAAAATGCCATCCTGGCCTTCACGGCAGGAATCAGGAACTATTATTACATACGCGATTATGGATTAGCCTATAAAAGAATTGGTGTCATCTTTTTTCTCTTACTGATTCTCTTCTCATTGTTAATCCTCTTCATCAAGATCAGGGATAAGCGATCATTTTTTTATCTCTATAAAATGGAAGGTTGGGCGCTCTGTTCCTTGCTGGTACTGATGAGTTGCTTTAACTGGGATCCGTTGATTGCCACCTACAATCTCACGCATTTCGATGATACGCATCTCGACCGGAACTTCCTGATGACATTGTCACACCGTGCCTTACCGGTCATTATGGAATACGATCATCCTTTTGACACTGACCCGGCTCCGCAGGCGGCAGAACTCTCCCCATTTCAGCACTGGATAAAAATAAAGGGTGACTCATTCATACTGCACTATGAAAGCACCTCCTGGCCATCCTGGAATTTTGAAGATGAGAAGGTTTACAGATCCCTTAAATCACAAGCGCCATTTTTATGAACACATTCTCGAATCCACAAGCTCCAGTTCAACATAACCGTGGGTGTAACCCCGACAAAGCGCTGCTTAGGGTTTGCGAAACATTTTCTTTCATTGATAATTTGTGCCTGGCCATAACGGTTCTTTGTCGCAGCGAAGCGGGAACTTCCGTGGAAGATCCTGGTTGAATCCTGATTTAGATAACTGCCATCACCACGTATTGGAAGTTTCCGAATTTAATTATCCACAAATATCACCTTATGAAAATCATCCCGCAATCATTCGCTCCTTCGCAGCTTCAATTTCATATCATTATTATGGCAGTACTCTTATCGTTTTTTATGACGGCGATGTACGGCATCAGGGTATTTTATACCAATGATGCTTACTACGGATTTTTATTATGGAACCTTTTTCTCGCCTGGCTTCCTTTCTTGTTTGCCATTTGGGCTTACCGGAATTATCTCCGCGGAGGCCCGACTACCAGCATTCTGATGCCAGCATTTTTCTGGTTGCTGTTTTTTCCGAATGCGCCTTACATCATCACAGATCTTATACACTTGCGTTCACGCCCCGGAATCCCCGTCTGGTATGATGCCATGATGGTTTTTGGCTTTGCCTTTACAGGATTCCTGATTGGACTTTCATCGTTGTACCTCATCCACCGCATGCTGCAGCAGGTGCTCACTTCATGGAAATCGTGGCTGTTGATTTTGGGGCTGATGCGTGATGAGCGGATATGGTATTTATATCGGCAGAGTATTACGCTGGAACAGCTGGGACCTTTTCCTGGCACCTGCACCACTGATTAACGACGTGAAGGATACCATTTTTACGCCGGCTTCTATTGCCATGACTTTGCTGTTTTCGGTGCTGATGGGCATCACTTATCCTTTTCTATTTTACTTTGCACAGTCAGATCAGAAAAAGTAATCCGTTATGCAATTCATAAAAATGATACGGAGTTTCCGCCCCGCCCTGCTGGGACTGAAATCCGCTTTTGTTTCCGAAAACAATATCCGTTTTCACCTGCTGGCAGTCATCCTGGTTGTTGCCGCCGGAGTCTATTTTCATTTGCCGTCCGGAGCATGGCTGTGGATTGTCGCTGCAATTGGTACAGTGCTTACCGTAGAATATATGAACACGGCGATTGAGAAACTGACGGATATGGTGGCTCCCGAATTTGATGAACGTGCAGGCAACGTTAAGGATATTGCCGCAGCGGCTGTTTTGATTGCCACCTTAATGGCTATAGTGATTGGTGTAATTATCTTTTTGCCTTACCTGTCAACCTAAACCGACGATACCTCTAACCCGGATGTTACAAATGGAAAAATCCAACTCAGTCGCTTCTTATCGAGATTTAAGATTTACTCATTGTTTTTAAGGAAATAAAATATTTCGCAAACCCTACAATGCTATGTCGGACTTGAACCTTTTGCGGTTGTAAACTGAAAGATGTGCGTGTAAAGAGAATCAGTTTTCATCGTATATGCACCACCTGGAATTTCGCCGCAGAAACATGATCCTGCGCCTTCAGCCTGATGAAATAGCAACCATCCGGTAAATCTTCAGTAGTCAGCCAGTACGGATTAAATCCCTTTTTTAACTCGACAGTATGCTTCCTCCATTCCCTGCCTGTCATATCCATGACCGACAAATCTGCCGAGGTAGTAACCGGAGCAGATAACGGTACATAAATTTTATCATTGGAAGGATTCGGATAAAAATCTCCGATACTCCATACAGGAGCAGTGACAGCGCCTGCTTCAGTGGCGAATTGCACATCTAAAAAATAAAATTCTATGGTATCAGGAAACCCACCCACCGGTGTTCCGAAAGTATCCGACACATAGGTGGTCACAAACACATTCAGCGGATGATAGCCAACTTCCGCTTCCGTTGCTGTGCCGGTAATGGATGCGCAGCCATTCTGACCGCCAAGCAATGTGCAGGATGGTGAATTGCAGGCCAGCGAAAAAGAAGGGGGCAGTCCTGTATAACTGTTGATCACCAGTGAATCTACAATCAATGCCAAGGTAACAGGCCCGAACTGAACAGAGGTGTCCAATGGCAGTTTGAAGTAAATAATTTGTTCATACGGCACACCCACAAATGCCGTAGAGAGTGTATCAGGCTCTATTCCTACCACCGTATCATTGTTAGGAACACATTGGCCGGAAACATTGATGCTGAAAATGGCAGTCAGTGCCGCTAACATGAGGAAGGGTAAAAGTTTATCTTTCATAAGAGTATTTTCAACTGCTAACTTAATCTTTCTTACGAACATAATTGGCATGTGCCAGCCTATCTCATGCGACTACCGCTCACTCAATAACACTCTAAACTTCCTAAAGATTATTAGGCAAACTGCAACGACCTCAAAAAATCCCATGCGCGCTTTCATGCTGAAAAATAAAAATATACATTTACTCATTCAACATCCAAACTCTTCAGCCATGAAAAAATCAGTCATTATCATTGCAGCATTTGTTATTTATTCTGTGTCAGTGTATGCCACCCTGCGCACCACCGCTTTGTCCGGCGACTGGAACAATCCCTCGGTTTGGGGCGGCACTGTTCCATTAGCCAATGATGAAGTGGTGATCAGTTCCGGCCATACCGTAAGCATCAATATCAGTCCTAATAACATCACCAATGTAACCATCAACGGAACACTGCAATGGGACGCTACCGGTACCGGCCGGACCTGGACGGTATCTGGCAATTTTATCATCAACGGAACGGGTTCCTTTGTTTGTGCTGCTCCCGGAACCGCCACGGTGCATTCCTTTAATTATAATGGCACCAGTTTTACGAACAATGGAAATATGAATATGGTGAATGGCACCAATAAATGTAACATGGTGATTGGCAACTCAGTTACACAAACCATCAGCGGTACCAACACTCTCAACCTCAATAAACTAACCCTTAATAATACCGGTGGAAAATTTGTGATTGACTATGGAGGTGGCAGTTTCACCCCTTCGGAAACCGCTCCCACCAAATTGAATGTTGGCATCACCACAGCCGATAGCATGGTGATCAAACAGGGATTGCTGATCGGATGCGCTGCCAATAATGCAACCATCACGCACAATTTCGCCAATTTCAAACTGGGCAGCGGCAGCGCTAAAATCACCTCCAGCGTCAATATTTTTACTTCGGTGACCACGCTCACCGTGAATGCCGCCATGATTCTGAATGATGCAACCAATGCAAATGTAACAATGAATGTGAATGGCGTTTTTATTTCCCCAGCCATGTCGCAAGCCAATGCAGCAACTGCTTTTGGAGTATTGGGACCTAACTGTTTTGGAGGGGCCGGCAACGCTACCACCGTCAGCATCAGCGGTGAATGGAACATGACTGATATTTTTGTTTTTGTTGGAAACACAAAAGTTTTTGGCGGAACAGAACCCACCAATCCCATCATCAGCGTTGGTGGAAGTATGACGTGGGCAAGCAGTGAAACTCATACCATCGATATTCCATTTACTGCAGAGGATTTCCTGGTGCGTACCTGCTTTTTTGGGCTCTTTGATTCACAGGGAGCTTTCCCTCAAATGAACCTTAACGGTGGGTCGGTAGGCTCCCCCAATACATTGAATGTTGCATTCAAAGTATTTGATGCAGATGTACAATCATCGAGCCCACTCGGTGATTTGACATTAGCTCAGATCTCCGAGTCCATGGCCAACTGGACTATCAATGGAAACTGGAAAGTAACCAATGGTTCAGCGCTTGCCGTGCATTCTGACAACACGCTAACAATTAACGGATCACTTCGGGTTGAGAACGGCGGTGAAGTAGCCGGGTCAGAAACAGAAACGGAAGATATTGGTTATGTGCCCACCAACGGACCAGCTATAACCATGGGCGCCAACGGTGTTGTATACGTTGAAAATTCGGCAGGACTTGGCAAAGGACTCTTGTCCGAGTCG
>JBGAWA010000102.1:0-14948 GCA_044227805.1 Chitinophagales bacterium
CATTGCCAGGCAAGTAATGGATCGTGCCAGTGCCGGAATGATTGGCGTGAATGTAGGGGTTCCTGTACCAAGGGAACCGTTTTCGTTTGGAGGATGGAATGAGAGTAAATTCGGTGTTTGTGATATCACCGGCAAAAGCTCTATTGAATTCTGGACCAAGCTGAAGAAAACGACCGTGAAATGGAATCCGGAAGGAAAGGTGAATTGGATGAGTTGACAAACAATGGCCGTTGTGTTCGCTGGTAATTGCATGACAGCGCAGTAATGTCATACTTGCAACAGGCTGTTGCGATGCGCGATATATCAATTGATAAGTCCGCGTCGAAAGAGTGATGAATATGAAACAATTTCAAAAAGCCAAAATGACCAGTAACCAAATCCTTGAAAACAACCTGCATCACACAATTATATCGTGGAGCAAGCAGAGCGGGTTGAACCCATTGAGTATTGAACGGGCTAAAGGCGTTTACATTTATGAAAGAAGCGGAAGGCGCATCCTTGATTTTTCATCTCAGCTGATGAATGTAAATATCGGTCACGGCCATCCCAAAGTTACGGAGGCCGTTATGAAACAGATGCAGGAAGTAAGTTATGTTCAACCCGGTATGATTACGGAAGCGAGGGGAAAACTATCCAGGAAACTTGCTGAAATTACGCCGGGCACCCTGAACCGTACTTTTTTTACCAATGGCGGTGCGGATGCAATAGAAAATGCAATCAAGTTTGCCAGATTGTACACCGGAAGGCACAAGGTCATCTCACTGTTTCAGAGTTATCATGGCGCCACCTATGGAGCCTTGTCAGCCGGCGGCGACCCGCGTGGCCTTCCGCATGATGCACAAGCCGTTCCCCATATCATTCATGTGGAAAATCCTTATTTCTATCGGTGTCCGTGGAACAGTAAAACACCGGAAGAATGTGCTGATAATGCGGCGGCACACATGGAGCGTGTAATTAAGTATGAAGGTCCGCAATACATCGCTGCTATACTGATGGAAGGTGAAAGCGGATCATCAGGTTGTATAAAATATCCTCCGGGATACTGGAAAAAAGTAGTGTCCATCGCAAAAAAATATGGCATTGTGACGATAGCGGATGAAGTGATGAGCGGCTTTGGCAGAACCGGCAAATGGTTTGGCGTTGACCATCATGACGTCGTGCCCGACATTATGTGCATGGCGAAGGGAATCACCAGCGGATACATTCCAATGGGTGGTATGATCGTGAAGGAGGAATTAATAAAGTATTTTGATGAAAAGCCATTGCCTATTGGATTGACCTATTCGGCGCATGCAGTGGCCTGTGCTGCCGCCAATGCAGTAATTGAGATTTATGAAGAAGAAAAGCTGATACAGAACGCCGCAAAGATGGGAACTTACATAGAGCAGCAGGTAGAAAAGCTGAAAGAAAAGCATCCAAGCATCGGCGATTTCAGGAATACGGGATTACTCGGTTGTATTGAAGTGGTGAAAAACCGGAAGACTAAAGAACCAATGGCTCCCTGGAATGCAACGGCGTCAGAAATGGAAATCATGAACAAGGTGGCGGCAAAAATTGCTGAACTCGGCATGTTCACATTTGTCCGCTGGAGTTTTATATTCATCGCACCTCCACTTTGCATCCGGCAGGAAGAAGTTGATGAGGGGCTGGATATCATTTCCAAAGCACTTGACCTAGCAGACGCGTTTTGTAATTGATGGTTTCACCAATGCACGAAAGGAACGAATCACTGTACAGCGAAGATCTTGCGCCTGTTCCGGCTGCCAAACGGAGCTGGAACACATGGAACTATGCAGCCCTCTGGATCAGTATGAGTCTTTGTATTCCTACCTATATGCTGGCCAGTTCACTCATCGAAGGAGGCATGAACTGGTGGGAAGCCATCCTTACAATTTTTCTTGGCAATACGGTGGTGTTGATTCCCATGATACTCAACGGAAAAGCGGGTGCTAAGTATGGTATCCCGTTTCCTGTTTTTGCCAGAGCGAGTTTTGGTGTACGTGGCGCGAATATTCCGGCCATGCTGAGAGCGATAGTGGCTTGTGGCTGGTTCGGAATTCAGACCTGGATTGGCGGATATGCGATTTTCCTGCTGGTGAAAACCTGGTTTCCCACTTTCGCGCTGCTGCCTTCTTTGTTGCCGGCCTGGCTGGGTTTGCAAACAGCGCCGGCGATTACATTTTTTCTTTTTTGGTTGTTGAACATGCTGGTTGTTTATCTCGGTGTCGAAAGCATTAAGCGTTTGCTTCTGTTTAAAGCATTTTTTCTGCCACTTGCCGCCCTTGCACTTTTATGGTGGGCCATTGATGCCGGCCATGGACTCGGCCCTATTCTTTCACAACCTTCAAAGTTCAGCACAAATGCCGCATTCTGGAATTTCTTCTTCCCCGGGCTCACCGGAATGGTGGGTTTCTGGGCTACGCTATCTTTAAATATTCCGGATTTCACACGATACGCGAAATCACAACGAGCTCAAGTGGTTGGACAAGCGATAGGTCTTCCACCTTCCATGACCATTTTTTCTTTTATAGGTGTAGTGGTAACCTCTGCTACTTTTATCATTTATGGTGAAACGATCTGGGATCCGCTCGTGCTGGCCGGCAAGTTTGAAAGTAAGATGCTGGTAAGCATTGCTATGGTGAGTGTCGCCGTTTCTACGCTGGCCACCAATATTGCCGCCAATATTGTAAGTCCGGCAAATGACTTTTCAAATCTTTCTCCTTCCCGCATAAATTTCAAACTGGGTGGTTATATGACCGGCATCATCGGCATACTGATTTTTCCCTGGAAATTGATTGCGGATCCCAACGGGTACATCTTTACCTGGCTGATTGCCTATTCCAGTTTACTTGGACCGGTAGGTGGAATCATGATCGCAGATTATTATTTTATCAGGAAACAGGAGCTGGACGTAGATGACCTATACGCGGAAAAGGGCAAGTACACTTTCAGCAATGGCTTTAACCATGTTGCAACACTGGCATTGCTGTGTGGCATCCTTCCAAATGTGCCCGGCTTCCTTACCACGATCAGGATGATTCATATCGATACTGTTTATCCATGGGTGGCTCACCTGTACGATTATGCATGGTTTGTCGGATTCACTGTTTCATTTTTCGTGTACTATATTAGCATGAATAAAAAGTTAATGAAAAGATAGCGCTATGTCGGTCCTGATAAAAAATGGAAGAGTGATCACCGCCTCAGAAGATTATCTGGCTGATATCTATATTGAAGGGGAGCATATTTCCTGCATCGGAAAAAATCTTACAATGAAGGCTGATGAGGTCATTGATGCCAGCGGTAAATTCATCTTTCCGGGAGGCATTGACCCGCACGTACACCTCGACATGCCTTTCATGGGTACTTTTTCCAGCGACAATTACGCCACGGGAACGCTAGCAGCGTTGCAGGGTGGCACCACCACCGTAATAGATTTCGTGCTGCAGACACAAGGCAAGTCTTTGCGTCATGCGCTTGATGCCTGGCAGGGACGCAGCAATGGCAACTGTTTCAGCGATTATTCTTTTCATATGGCGGTTACTGATTTCAATGAAGAATCCAAAAAGGAAATCAGGATCATGGTGGATGAAGAAGGTATTACCTCTTTCAAAACCTTCATGGCTTACAAAGGCGCGTTGATGATTGACGACCGTCAAATGGTGGGACTGATGGAAGAAGTAAAAAAAAGCAGGCGGCATAGTAACCGTTCATGCAACCAATGGCGACATGATTGATTTCCTGATCGCCAAGCACCGTGCAGAAGGTAAACTTTCGCCGCTCTATCACTACCTGTCGCAACCGGAAATTACCGAGAGCGAAGCATCGGGAAGATTTGCCGATATGATTCTTCAAACCGGTTGTCCGGGTTATATCGTGCACATGACCTGCGAAGGTGCCGTGAGTGCAGTGCGCAGAGCCGGCTTCCGCAATCAAAAAGTCTTTGGCGAAACCTGTATTCAATACCTCTTGCTTGATGCATCCTTGTATGAAAAGGATTTTGATGGAGCCAAATGGGTGATGAGTCCTCCGCTGAGAGAGAAAAAGGATCAGGCAGCATTATGGGCGGCGATTAATCAGGGTACCGTTCAAGTGGTGGCAACAGATCATTGCCCTTTCAAATGGGAACAAAAGAAAATGGGAGAGAAGGATTTCTCAAAGATCCCAAACGGCCATCCAGCCATTGAACACCGTATGGAACTGTTGTTTTCGGAAGGCGTGAGTAAGGGAAAAATTTCATTAAACAGATATGTGGAAGTGACTTCCACCAATGCCGCCAAAATATTTGGCATGTTTCCCCGGAAAGGAAGTATTGGCATTGGCAGCGATGCAGATATCATCATCTTTGATCCTGAAGAAAAGCATGTGCTTTCTGCCAAATCACACCACATGAATGTAGACTACTCCGCCTATGAAGGATGGGAAGTAAAAGGCAAAGTAAAAACGACTATCCTGAGAGGAAAAATAGCTGTTGATAAGGAAATGGTTAAGATACATAAAGGATACGGGCGGTTTGTGAAACGAAGTAAAATCTCAGCGATCAATTAGCATTCTTGACAGCCTGCATTTTTACCTGCTTTCAAACGATTCACCGGAATCAGTGGTCAGTGAAGAGGTATTGTAATTCCACCTTTTGAAGTGATGCTTCGTAATAATGCTTGAGTTTTTAAATAGAAAATTGCAGGATTACTGCATTTCGTACCAGCTGTTTGAAAAGTATGAGGCAAATCAGATAATCAAAATCACAACACATGTCCAGATTAATCAAGTCAGGATTGATACAGATGTCGCTTCCCATGACAGAAGGCGAAGGAACCATTGATGAAATAGTAAATGCCATGGTGCAGAAGCATATTCCGTTTATAGACGAAGCCGGGAAAAAGGGTGTACAGATCTTATGCCTGCAGGAGATCTTCAATACGCCGTACTTCTGCCAGGGACAAGACCGCAAATGGTATGCATCGGCGGAAGCTGTTCCGGGCCCGACCGTGGAGATAATGCAGGGATACGCTAAAAAGTACAGGATGGTAATTATAGTACCCGTCTATGAACGCGAACAGGCGGGCTTTCTTTACAACACGGCAGCGGTGATAGATGCTGATGGGAAATATTTAGGCAAGTACCGTAAAAACCATATTCCGCATACTTCCGGCTTCTGGGAGAAATTTTTTTTCAAGCCCGGTAATTTGGGTTATCCTGTTTTCGAAACGCAATATGCAAGAGTAGGCGTCTATATCTGTTATGACAGGCACTTTCCGGAAGGCGCAAGAATATTGGGATTGAATGGTGCCGAAATCGTGTACAACCCTTCAGCGACAGTTGCCGGTCTTTCGCAATACTTGTGGAAGCTCGAGCAACCGGCACATGCGGCGGCAAATTGCTACTTCATGGGTTGCATCAACCGGGTTGGTGAAGAGAAACCGTGGAACCTCGGGAAATTTTACGGCTCATCTTATTTCGTGGATCCACGCGGACAAATATTTGCCATAGCGTCTGAAGATAAAGATGAATTACTCGTTGCGGAATTTGACCTCGACATGATAGATGAGGTGCGTTCCACCTGGCAGTTTTTCAGAGACCGGCGTCCGGAGACTTATGGTAAGATGACGGAACTATAGTCGTGCACCAGCATGATCATGACCGTTATCTTGATTTGAATGACTTAAAATAATGCAGGATTGCCGAATTGATCCGCGGCACATAAAACACACGTTATGCCCGAATTCAAAAAGCCATCATCAGAGATAGAGTTCGCTGAGAATTTTTCCCAGATCAAGCCGCTTATGAGCCAGACAGAAGCGTACTATGAAAGTTCGCGCTGCCTGTTTTGTTACGATGCGCCATGTGTGAAGGCATGCCCAACGGGGATTGATATACCACTTTTTATCCGGCAGATTAATTCCAAAAATTTGCCAGGGGCTGCAAAGACGATCTACGATTCAAATTACTTCGGATATGCCTGTGGCAAGGTTTGCCCGACATCAGTTTTGTGCGAAGGGGCCTGTGTCTATACCAACACGGATGTAAAACCTATTGAAATCGGCAGGCTGCAGTCGTATGCAACCGGCCATGCGATCGCAACAGGCAGTAATTTTTATAAAATTCCGGAATCAGACGGAAGAAAAGTGGCAGTAATCGGAGCAGGACCCGCTGGAATCAGTTGTGCCTGTGAACTTCGTGTACGTGGATTTGAAGTGGATGTTTTTGAAACGAAAGAACAGCCGTCAGGACTTACGGTGCATGGGGTGGCGCCTTATAAGATTACGAATGAAGAAGCGCTGCATGAAATGGACTACCTGCAAAAGCAATTCGGTTACAACATACATTACCGGCAGGCCATTCGTACTGCTGCTGATATAAAGATGCTGGAAGAAAACTACGCGGCCATCTTCCTCGGTGTGGGGCTTGGCAGTACCTCTGACTTAAGAATAAAAGGAGAGGAGCTTGAAAATGTTTTTGGTGCAGTGGAATTTGTACAGCAACTCAGGATGCATCACCATCATGTTGCCGTGCCGGAAAAGGTCATTGTACTCGGGGGCGGCAACACCGCCATGGATGCTGCCAGTGAATGTGCGAGGATGGGTGCTTCAGAAGTGGTGTTGGTTTACCGGAGAGGTAGATCCGAGAAGCCGGCTTATGAATTCGAATATGATCTGGCAAAGGAAGTGGGTGTGCGCGGCCTCTTTAATTTTTCACCGGTAGAAATACTGGGAGAGAAGGGAAAGGTTTCGGGCGTAAAATTCATCCGCACAGAAATCGTCAAAGGTCAGCCGGTTCCCGTGAAAGGCAGTGAGTTTGTGGAGGATTGTGATTGGGTGATTAAAGCCACCGGGCAATCGAAGCAAATGGAATTGCTGCAACTGATTAAAGGAATTGAGCTGACAGCCCATGGAACAATTGTGGTGAATAGTAATTTTCAAACCACACGCAGCCAGTATTTTGCTGCCGGCGATGCGGTAAGCGGTGGTGAAGAAGTCGTAAACGCGGTCGCTAACGGAAAGAGGGCGGCAAAAGCTATTCATTCCTATTTGATGAAATAATCAATTGTTTAACGAATGCTGGCATGAGCGGTAAGGAAATCAGACTGACATAATTCTCCATTCATTATCATCCTGATAAAATAACAATATGGCCAATCTTCATACTAATCTAGCGGGTATTAAGTCGCCCAATCCATTCTGGCTGGCATCAGCACCACCCACGAATAGCGGATACCAGATCATGAAGGCGTTTGATGCAGGCTGGGGAGGAGCGGTTTGGAAAACATTGGGTGTACCTGTCGTGAATGTGTCATCGCGGTATGGTGCATTGAATTATCGTGATACCCGCATGATGGGCTTCAGTAATATTGAATTGATTTCGGACCGGCCGTTGAAGGATAATCTTCGTGAAATGGAAGAAGTGAAAAAAAGGTTTCCGGATCATGCGGTTATCGCTTCACTTATGGTGGAAACGAAAGAAGAATGGCACCAGATCATGCACGATGTCACCAATGCAGGGGCCGATGGCGTTGAATTGAATTTCGGTTGTCCGCATGGAATGTGTGAGCGCGGAATGGGAAGTGCCGTAGGTCAAGAACCCAAGGTTTTAAAAACTATCGTGAGTTGGGTAAAGGAAGTGGCAACTATTCCGGTCATTGTAAAGCTGACACCTAATATCTCCGATATCACTCGGCCTGCAATGGCGGCGGCGGAAGGGGGCGGTGATGCAATTTCATTGATCAATACGATACAAAGTATTATTGGCGTCGACATCGATAACTATGTTGCCTATCCATTCGTGGATGGTAAAAGCACCAATGGCGGTTACTGCGGGCCGGCGGTGAAACCCATCGCGTTGAATATGCTGAAGAACTGCGCTCAGCATCCGCAAATCAATCTTCCCATCAGCGGCATCGGTGGCATTGAAAACTGGCGTGATGCGGTGGAATTTATCTTGCTGGGTGCAACATCGGTACAGGTTTGCACTGCAGCCATGCACTACGGTTTTGGAATTATCCGCGAGATGATTGCGGGTTTGGAAGGTTATATGAATGAGAAGGGATTTGAAACATTAGATGACTTTCGCGGAAGAGCTTTAGGCAATGTGAAGCATTGGGAAGACCTGAATCTGCAATACAAAGTGGTGGCGAGTATCAATAAGGATAAATGTATCGGCTGCCAGTTGTGTTATACTGCCTGTGAAGATGGCGCACACCAGGCGATTGGTTTAGACAGCGATTTACAAAACCGGAAACCTTTTATTATTGAAGAAAATTGCGTGGGATGTAATTTGTGTTCTTTGGTTTGCCCCGTGGAAGATTGTATTACGATGCAACGCCGGGATAATGGCACGGAAACCCAAACCTGGAAAGAACGCACGATGGAAGGTTCTATTCCCAAAAGTTTTAATGATGAATTAGCAGGTGGTTTGCATCATTGGGTTCCTTCGCCGGAGGAAGCCTTGAAGAAAGAGAAGCCATTGCATTATAAATATTCTTCGTAAGCCCTTAGCATTGCTTTTTCAAAGCGAACCGGGGCCTATTTATCGAAAAATACGGGTTCATCAGCCATTAGTGTTTCATCCCGCAGGTTGCAGTCAGTGAATACTGATTCAGATACTGTGACGAACAGTGAATATTATTTTTTTGTCCTGTTCACCTGTGGATATTCATGTCGCTTATCAGCAGGAATATTATCTGCCGGAGAAGGTGGTTCCTCCATTATCACTTTCGGAAAAAGTTTGGTTTCAAACCCTTCAAAATCTTTAGCCCATTCCTTATGATTATACACACAAACCGGCAGGCAGGCGGAACAGTAATAGTGTGTGGCGAAATAGGGGAAACATTTTGCTGTATCAACCTGGTAACGATAATTTCCAAGGTGGTCTTTGCCGGCTGCTTCATTACGTTCGTCGGGAATGGCTTTGGCCGGACAATAGATTCTGCAGGCACGGCAGTTGTCGCAAAATTTTGCAATGCCGGCATCAACCGGATGATCAGTTTCCATAGGAATGGAAGTGATTACGCTGCCCATTCTAAACAACGGACCTAGCTTGGGATGAATGATAGAACCGTGTCGGCCCAACTCTCCGAATCCCGCTTTCAATCCTATCGGAACATGCAATACATCACTGTCACCAATCGGATGTTCCACTTTGCAGGAATACCCGATGGATCGGATGAAGTTTGCCAGTTGAATAACGGTTTCCCCCAGCGTATAATAGATGCGCAAACATTCAATCGCCGCTTCTCTGGATGGAACCACCTGGAAGGCGCGCCAAAGCATCCTTTGCCCGACTGCAATGGCATATTTCTCTGTTACGGTTTTTCCCCTGTAAATATCAGGCGGTTCGATCTCGCAAATGCCAACGATGTCTGCACCGAAGGCCAGCGCTTTTTCTTTTATCAGGCTGGCCGCTGCTGCAGAGCTTGAAAAAGTTGTTCTTACCGGCGCCACAGGGCCGTCGAATCGTTTGTACTGATCTGAATAAATCTTATTCAAATAGTCATTGACCTCTTCGATACTGATCGTCCGGCCACCTACCGCTGCATACCAGTCATCCCATGAAAATGCCGGAGGCGAATCGATGGCAGCGTTAATATTTATGGCGGTCGTCGTGGCTGAAAGGTCTGTGTTCATTTGATGAAGTTCGGTAAATTTTTTTGTGTTGCGAAAATTCTGCTCTTCGCAATTCCGCACAGCAACGGCAATATCATGTTGCAATGCAGGATGATCGCAAAGTCTGATTCCTGAAGCGACAAATTGGGGATGAATTGCCAAGTAACCAATCACAGCTCATACATCTTCAAAATAATGCGTGCTTTTATCAATGGTAACAGCAACGATTCAGGGGTATTGAAATGAAGCCACAGCTGCCAGCCACGTAAAAGCTGCTTTCAGGAATAAAATACTACTTTTCAGACATGAACTCTCGTACTCTCAGATTACTGTTGCTACCGTTTTTTTTACCATTATTTGCTCAGGCGCAGGAAACCGTTACACTGATGGCTTACAACCTGCTGAACTATGAGGGCCTGCAGGCTGATTCTGCCACGCGAAATCCTTATTTCAGAAAAATTATGCAAGAAGTGAAGCCCGACCTTTTAGTGTGCGAAGAGATTGTGGTTTATTCCGCCATACAGGGTTTCGTGGCTAATGTGATGAATGACTCGGCTGATATTTATTCTTTGGGAACTTTCATCACCGGTTTTGATACCAATAAGGCATTGATCTATAGGAATGAAAAATTCACTTTCGTCAGTAATAAGGCGATAAAGACTGATTTGCGCGACATCAATGAATTTACCGTCATACACAAAGCAAGCGGTGATACACTTCGTATTTATGCTGTTCATCTGAAAGCGAGTTCTTCAGCCAGTGATGAAGCGCAGCGAGCGCTGGAAGTAGATTCATTGCGCAAACGCACCAATGCCTTACCGGTGGGTTCTGATTTCGTGGTATGCGGCGATTTTAATATCTACTCAACCAATGAAACACCATATCAGAAGCTGTTGCAAAATAATACATCCGATGATGGCAATGTCAATGACCCGCTCCCGATCACCGGTAGCTTCAATAATTCCTCGAATGCAAAATACCATACGCAATCACCACGTGTGCGCAGCTTTGGTGGTGGCGTAACCGGTGGTTTGGATGATCGTTTTGATATGATTCTTTTCAGTAATGCAATTATGCAGGCTGGTGGAATTACCTATGTAACGGGCAGTACCGTCCCATTTGGGAACGATGGCAACCACTACAATGACTCCATCAACAGGCCTCCCAATACAGCGGTGAGTATGGAAATAGCAAATGCGTTGCATCAGGCTTCCGATCACATTCCTATCATTGCGAAACTGCAGTTTGAAGTAACCGGTATGAACAACATGACTTCCCGTCAGACTGCAGTTTCCGTATTTCCCAATCCATTTTATGAAGAATTCTCAGCGGTTCCATCAACGGATATTGACTTCCTGATGACGTCAGGAAGATAATGCACCAGCTTTTGCAGTTTCCGTATTTCCCAATCCATTTTATGAAGAATTACAATTTTCATTCGCAGCGGTTCCATCAACAGATATTGATTTCCTGATGACAGATATTGTCGGCAGGAAGATAATGCACCAGCTTTTCAAGGCATCATCGATGGTAAAGGTGCATGCGCCCGCTATATCCGGAGGCATTTATTTCTATCAGCTGAAGATGAATGGTGAAATGGTGCAAGGAAGAATAATCAAACAATAAGTCCGGATTTTCTTCAACCCGGATTTTTCACTTGCAAAATCCGGGTTGAAGAAGTGCTTGCGCTGACAGCAGGCTGCATTACTTTTGATAAACGATCTGTGCTGAGTACACGTGATCTGCAAGGGTCACTTTCAGGAAATAGATGCCGGCGGGATCAGTTTTATTAAGATGAACCTGTTCCGAGAGTTTCCCTTTTGGAAGGCGAACGGGATTATTCATGATGACCTGCCCGATCACATTTCGTAATTCCATTTGCGCGGTATGATCTATAGCATCTGCTAGTTGCAGATATACTATAAAAGCCCCGTCTGTCGGATTGGGATAAACATCTAAATGTACCATTGCATTCTGCGGCGTAACCACACCAACACTTATTTCATCAATATAACCATCGCAATCATCATCTACCCCATTGGGCAGTATTTCAGGAGCGCCAGGATTCACTGATGCGTTATTGTCATTGCAGTCAGTACTGTCTGAAACATATCCGCCTGGAGCCGCGCAGGCACTCAGCTGATTGGTCGAATCTCCATACGTGTCATTATCTGCATCGAGGTAAAACGAAGCAAGTACAAACCCTTCATCTAACGTATCATTACAGTTATCATCAATTCCATTGCAACTCTCAGGCGCATCAGGGTTAATGAACGCATTGTTGTCGTTACAATCTTCGTTATTCACCGAGTAGCCTGTTCCGGGATTACTGCATAAGGAGATGCCGGCATTAAATTGATTTCCAAAAGTATCATTGTCGGAATCCGGATAATAATTGATGAAAATCAAGCCTTCATCTGTGCTGCCATTGCAGTTGTCATCGAGCGTATTGCATATTTCAATAGCTGCTGGATTGATCATTGCATTACCATCATTGCAATCGGTGTGATTGATCGAGTAACCTGTTCCCGGATTATTGCACAGTGAAGATCCTGCATCATTGAGATCGCCAAAGCTGTCGTTGTCGAGATCAGCATAGTAGGTGGTGAAAACAAGACCGTCATCAGCCGTACCGTTGCAGTTGTCATCAATACCATTGCAGCTTTCTGTGGCAGAAGGATTGACCGAGGCATTGGCATCATTACAATCTGAATGGTTTAGCACAAAGCCGGCACCCGGATTATTGCACAGTGAAGATCCTGCATCATTGAGATCGCCAAAGCTGTCGTTATCAAGATCAGCATAGTAGGTGGTGAAGACCAGTCCATCATCTGCAGTGCCGTTACAGTTGTCATCAATGCCATTGCAGCTTTCTGTGGCAGATGGATTGACAGAAGTATTGGCATCATTGCAATCCGTATTTACAACTGCATAACCTGTTCCCGGATTATTGCACAGTGAAGCACCGGCATCATTGAGATCGCCAAAGCTGTCGTTGTCAAGATCAGCATAGTAGGTGGTGAAGACCAGTCCATCATCAGCAGTGCCGTTGCAGTTGTCATCAATACCATTGCAGCTTTCTGTGGCAGAAGGATTGACCGAAGCATTGGCATCATTACAATCCGTATTTACAACTGCATAACCTGTTCCCGGATTATTGCAAAGCGAGGTTCCGGAAGCATTGAGATCACCAAAACTGTCGTTATCGAGATCAGCATAGTATGTGGTGAAGACCAGTCCATCATCAGCCGTGCCGTTGCAGTTGTCATCAATACCATTGCAGTTTTCTGAAGCAGCCGGATTGATCGAAGCATTGGAGTCATCACAATCTGTATTTATGACTGCATAACCTGTTCCGGGGTTATTGCAAAGCGAAGTTCCTGCATCATTTAGATCGCCAAAGCTGTCGCTGTCAAGATCTGCATAGTATGTGGTGAAGACCAGTCCGTCATCTGCTGAACCGTTACAATTGTCATCAATGCCATTGCAGCTTTCTGAAGCAACCGGATTGACCGAAGCATTGGCATCATCACAATCTGAGTTTACAACTGCGTAACCTGTTCCCGGATTATTGCAAAGAGAAGTTCCTGCATCATTGAGATCGCCAAAGCTGTCGTTATCGAGATCACTGTAATAAGTGGTGAAGACTAGTCCATCATCTGCTGTGCCGTTACAGTTGTCATCAATACCATTGCAGCTTTCTGAAGCAGCCGGATTGATTGAAGCATTGGCATCATTACAATCCGTATTTACAACTGCATAACCTGTTCCCGGGTTATTGCAAAGTGAAGTGCCTGCATCATTAAGATCACCAAAGCTGTCGTTATCAAGATCAGCATAATATGTGGTGAAGACTAGTCCATCATCCGCTGTTCCGTTGCAGTTATCATCAATGCCATTGCAGCTTTCGGGTGCTGAAGGATTGATAAGAGAATTATTGTCATCGCAGTCCGTATTTACAACGGCATAACCCGTTCCCGGGTTACTGCACAGCGAAGTTCCTGCATCATTGAGATCGCCAAAGCTGTCGTTGTCAAGATCAGCATAGTATGTAGTGAAGACCAGTCCATCATCAGCAGTGCCGTTGCAGTTATCGTCAATACCATTGCAACTTTCAAAGGCCGAAGGATTGACCGAAGCATTGTCATCATCGCAATCTGTATTTACAATAGCATAACCTGTTCCGGGATTATTGCACAGTGAAGTTCCGCCGTCATTGAGATCGCCAAAGTTGTCGTTATCAAGATCAGCATAGTATGTAGTGAAGACCAGTCCATCATCAGCAGTGCCGTTGCAGTTATCGTCAATACCATTGCAACTTTCAAAGGCCGAAGGATTGACCGAAGCATTATCATCATCGCAATCTGTATTTACAATAGCATAACCTGTTCCGGGATTATTGCACAGTGAAGTTCCGCCGTCATTGAGATCGCCAAAGCTGTCGTTATCGAGATCAGCATAGTATGTGGTGAAGACCAGTCCGTCATCAGCAGTGCCGTTACAGTTGTCATCAATACCATTACAGCTTTCTGAAGCAGCCGGATTGACCGAAGCATTGGCATCATCACAATCTGTATTTACAATAGCATAACCTGATCCCGGATTATTGCAAAGCGAAGTTCCTGCATCATTGAGATCACCAAAGCTGTCGTTATCGAGATCAGCATAGTATGTGGTGAAGACCAGTCCGTCATCCGCTGTGCCATTGCAGTTGTCATCAATGCTATTACAAATTTCAGCGGCACCCGGATGGATGTTGGCATTGATGTCGTAACAATCGATATTGTTGTCGGCGTAGCCTGCACCGGGATTGTTACACAATGAAGTACCCGTTAGAAAGAAATCTCCGTAGCCATCGGAATCCTGATCAGGGTAATAGGTGATAAAGATCAGTCCGTCATCTGCTGTGCCATTACAGTTGTCATCAATACCATTGCAGCTTTCTGAAGCAGCCGGGTTGATCGAAGCATTGGAGTCATCACAATCTGTATTTATGACTGCATAACCTGTTCCCGGATTATTGCAAAGCGAAGTTCCTGCATCATTGAGATCGCCAAAGCTGTCGTTATCGAGATCAGCATAGTATGTAGTGAAGACCAGTCCATCATCAGCTGTGCCATTACAGTTGTCATCAATGCCATTACAACTTTCTGTGGAAGAAGGATTGACAGAAGCATTGGCATCATCGCAATCTGAGTTTACAACTGCGTAACCTGTTCCCGGGTTATTGCAAAGTGAAGTGCCTGCATCATTAAGATCACCAAAGCTGTCGTTATCAAGATCAGCATAATATGTGGTGAAGACTAGTCCATCATCCGCTGTTCCGTTGCAGTTATCATCAATGCCATT
>JBGAWA010000103.1:0-15023 GCA_044227805.1 Chitinophagales bacterium
TGGAACTGGCTTCCATTAATGCATTGAATATGCTCAGAAAACTCATATTGCATCCAGAAATTCAATCATAATGCGAATGATATCCTGTTCAACCACCGCTATTGTGCGCACTATGCGGTAATTGGGAAAGGTTTGATTAATCCCGCGTTTCGTTTTACATTTGACCACCTCAAAAAATCAGCAGCAACAATGGCAGAAGTGGAACTAATCATGCCCAAGATGGGAGAAAGTATTATGGAAGCCACCATTTTAAAGTGGTTGAAAAATGTTGGTGACAGCATTGCCATTGATGAACCGGTGCTGGAGATCGCCACTGATAAAGTTGATTCAGAAGTGCCTTCCACTCATGCCGGAAAACTCGCCAAAATTCTTTTCCAGGTAAACGATGTCGTGCCTGTTGGCAAAGTGATTGCCATCATTGAAACCGATGCTTCAGTAGTCTCGAATACAACCCCACTGCCATCTCCGAGACCGCAGGAAACCATTCAACCTGCAGTAAATGTGGCAGAGGCAACTTTGAAAACAGTACAGCCACTTTCCACCGGAGGAAGGTTCTATTCTCCATTGGTATTAAACATTGCACGCGGTGAAAATATTTCTATGGCTGTGCTTGATACCATACCTGGCACCGGAGAAGGCGGACGTGTGACCAAGAAAGACATATTGAACTTTGTACAACAAGGCGGTTCGAAGGCCACCGCACCGGACACCGAGAAACCGTCCGTTGTTCCAATGGAAACACCTGCTGCGCCAGTCGTTAGTGTGAGTGGAAACGTAGAGATTATTGAAATGGACCGTATGCGTAAGCTGATTGCCGATCACATGGTGATGAGCAAACACACTTCACCGCATGTCACCTCTTTCGTGGAGGCGGATGTCACGAATCTTGTACTGTGGCGTGACCGGGTGAAGAAAGATTTTGAGAAACGGGAAGGAGAGAAAATCACCTTTACGCCTCTCTTTATTGAAGCTGTCGTGAAAGCGCTTAAGGACTTCCCATTAGTGAACTCTTCGTTGAACGGCACACAGATCATCCGTAAAAAGGACATTAACATCGGCATGGCGGCAGCTTTACCAAGCGGAAACCTGATTGTGCCCGTCATTAAAAATGCCGATACCAGGAATCTGGTCGGGCTTACAAAAGAA
Organism: Chitinophagales bacterium; assembly: GCA_044227805.1. Taxonomy (GTDB): domain Bacteria; phylum Bacteroidota; class Bacteroidia; order Chitinophagales; family UBA10324; genus JACCZZ01. Next base: position 1,147 of record JBGAWA010000103.1, read on the forward strand.
GTGAATGACCTGGCAAGACGTGCAAGGGCTGGTCAGTTAAAACCCAATGAGATAGAAGGAGGAACATTTACGCTTACCAATGTAGGCACCTTCGGCAACCTGATGGGAACACCAATTATCAATCAGCCGCAGGTAGCTATCCTGGCAACCGGTTCCATCAAGAAAAAACCCGCAGTACTTGAAACGACACAGGGCGATGTGATAGCTATACGCCATATGATGTTTCTGTCATTATCGTATGATCACCGGATTGTTGATGGTGCCTTAGGCGGATCATTTCTGAGGAAAATTGCGGATTACCTGGAATCATTTGACCCCAAACGTGAATATTAATTGCCGGAAAGAGCATGCTCTCTTGAAGGTTTGAGCACTATTGCAACATCTTTCATCCTTTACTAAACGACCGATTCAATTCTTATGGAAACACTATATCAGTACCTGAAAGACGCACATTCCTACTGGCGATGGATCATCCTTGCTCTTGCCGTAATAGTGGTGGTAAAATACCTGGCAGGATGGCTGGCAAAACAAAAATTCACTTCACTTGATAACAGGTTGAACTTGTTGTATGTGACAGCTTTAGATATTCAGTTACTTTTCGGCCTGGCCCTATATTTTTTCCTGAGCCCTGTTACAACACATGCATTTTCTTCCGGCGATAATATTATGAGTGATGCCAGTGTCCGCTTTGCGGTGGTCGAACATCCATTTACCATGCTGCTCGCGATTGTGCTGGCGCACGTTGGACGGGTAATGGTAAAACGGGCTGCAGCTGATGATGCTAAACTTAAACGAGGTGCTATCTTCTTTGGATTGTCACTATTATTTATGCTGACACGGATGCCCTGGTGAGTTGGTTGCCTAATGACACTTCTCTATTTGCTGAAACGTTTCCGCGCTGACGGGCTTTTTCATTATGGAAAGATGCTATGTGCCATGGTGAAAAATAATTCTATATTCACCATCATAATGTGAGGCGATGCAGCCAGGAACGAAAAGACTTTTTTTTATCTGCGGAGTTATTGTGCTCATATTACTCATCCTGAATTATTTCAAGAGAGATCCCGGCATTCAGCAGATTATGCAGAAACTGGATTCTACCAAGGTACTCCTTGACAGCGCACAGCAAAAGATTAATGCTTCACAAACATTGATCACCCGCCTGCAGGCAGACGTGGACTCCTATTCACAACAGGTAAAGGAATCAGATTACAACGTGGCGGCACTGGAAGCCAGCCGAAGCTATCGCGAGAAGGAATTCCTGCATAAAATCTCAAAATCACAACAGGGATACGAGGTCTTCAGACAACAACTGCAGCAAAGCAGCAGATCAAACTGGCCTGTCATTACTATTGACACTTCACATTTTCAATTTCCGGATGCAAATTAGGAAGGTCATACTAGCAATAACCTTTTCACTGATCATGGCGGTTGCAGCCCGTGCGCAGGTGGCAGCAGATCCGTTTTGCAATGACAGTTCTTACCGTGTGTTATTGCGTGTGTCAGGAGAAACCATCCAGGTATCATGCGATACCGTTTATCTCCTCAATAAGGCAACATTCAGCTTGTTGCATGGATCATACAATGCCTATCAGCAACAAAGCACCCTGCTTACGGCATTCACTGATTCCGTTGAACGGTATATTTCCATCTATAAGAGTCATGCCCAAGAACAACAAAACGATTTCGATACATTGGGCCTTTACTATCACCGCTTATCGGATTCATCAAAATTATTGGTGAACAATGCCAATGCAAAACTGCAAGTAATCAATAACAACCTGGACTCTATGCAACACATCATCAGCACCGCACAAACCAACCTTATTGATGTGGGCGAAATGGTACACAAATCAGAAAGAAAGAAATGGTTATTTGGTGCGGTGGGGGGCGCTATCGGATTCAGCCTTGGTTTTATTGTTGCCACTACAGTGGTGCTGTTGGCCACTGACTAAAAGTGTCTCTTACCTTCATTAGCCGTGCTTTGATTCAATAAGGTTACTTTTAGATATACGCGGAATCTGTACGCTTAGCAGTTCATTCCGGATTCCATGACTATTTCAGCAATGGCAGGATAGGAATTTTGCAAATTCGCACCTACCATTTTTTCTGTACACCATTCTACTCTTTCAATATCCTCTTCCGCCTGAGGTAATGGCTTCCGGCGATCTCCGCTTGCCATCTTAAACCAATAAGTAGCTTTCAGCATCTTCTTGCCATTCAGTGCATATGTGTGATAGGTGCATGGCTGTTTATTGAACAGGAACCTTAATGGCCGGACTATTTTTATTGCTGAAACACCCGTTTCTTCTTCAATCTCCCGTATAGCCGCTCGCTGTATGGTCTCACCCTTATCCAGTTTGCCTTTCGGCAAATCCCACTTACCCCTTCGATAAATCATCAGTAACCTTCCGGTATCATTAAATACAGTACCACCTGCGGCATGAATCAATTGATGCGCATCAAAAAAAACTTTTTCCAGTGCTGCTGATGAGTCATGCACCACTACTAAGTTGATGCATTCGATTGAAGCATTTAACTGCGAAACTCTTTGATCCAGCATTGCCTTGTCCCGGAAATTCAGACAGGTGAATTCCTTCCGCTGCTCCTGTAATGCCGATATAATTTTCTTTGCTCCATTTTTACCAGCGAGGTAAAGGGCACTGTTTTGAATGAATATCTTTTTCACTGTACTGTAGTTTATAATTGATCATTGTAAACTGTAAATTGTATTGGGAGCCCGCTGCCACAGAAGGGCATTTGCAACGAAGTTCCTGCTATTCCACACAAATATCTGTTTTCCAAAAATCAATAGCCAGTCGCCTTTAAAATCTCCAAATTACATGAGCTGCATGATCCACAAAGACTCAACCTTACCAATCCGGCCGAGGTCCGCTTAAAGTTCAAATTGTTTATAGCAGGACATTAGTATCTTGCGCCGTAAAAATAACAGAATGATCGGGTCTGATTCTATTGCAGAAAAGATGGCTTCCCTGTTGTTGCAGATAAATGCTGTTAAGCTGAACCTGCAGCGACCTTACACCTGGTCAAGCGGCTGGAAATCACCGATCTATTGCGATAACCGCCTTACGTTATCCTTTCCTGAAATACGAACCTTCATCAAAGAATCAATGGCATCACTCATCCGTGAACAATTTCCGCAGACGGAATTGATTGCCGGTGTCGCGACAGCAGGCATCGCTCATGGTGCATTGACAGCCGATGTGCTAAACACTCCCTTTTGCTATGTGCGATCGGCAGCCAAAGGACATGGACTGGGTAACAAGATTGAAGGGCTTGCTGTGCCAGGACAAAAAACAGTGGTAGTAGAAGACCTGATTTCGACGGGTGGCAGCAGTCTTAGTGTAGTGAGTGCATTGCGTGATGCCGGCTGCGAAGTGGTCGGCCTGATCGCCATCTTCAACTATGGCTTTCCGCTGGCGGAAGAACACTTTTTGCAAGCAGGATGTACTTTTTATACTTTGACGGATTATACTACTCTGGTGAAGGAAGCAATCCAAGACGGAACTGTTACAACCGGCGATTTACACACACTGGAACAATGGCGCCTTTCACCTTCAACCTGGGGAATACCGGAATGATTTACATAATCCCATTACTCAACGCGGCATTCGGATGGTTTATCATCTCACTCCTGTGCCATTCGCTGTTCCACCCGGTGCGGAAAAAGAATTTTTTCATTCTGGATATACAGGGCCTTATTCCCAAAAATCTTCCACGATGGGGACAACAGGCAGGCAACTATGCCGCGAATAATTTTCTGGACCTCGGTAAACTTAAAGACAATCTGCTGCAGCCGGAGAAACTCGGCAAAATCAATGAGATCCTGGATGACAAAGTGGATGACTTTCTCCGCAATAAGCTGAAAGAAAAAATACCTGTTTTCGGTATGTTCATTACAGAAGGAATGATCAGCAAAATGAAGGAGACCTTGATGAGTGAATTCGACCATATGATCCCTGAACTGATTAGTTTTTTCGCTGATGACCTGCAAAAGAAGTATGATGTTCAGCACATGATTGCTGAAAAGCTGGAACAATTTGATGCTGCGTCTTTGGAAAAACTTTTCTATTCACAGGCAGGCAAAGGCATTCTTCTGCTTAAGTTGACAGTCGCCATGGCTGGGCTACTGCTTGGCTTGCTCGAGATACTGATCATCAGGTGGTTTTAGCCTTTACTGTTCCATGGAAAATCCAGTCTCACTGCGTCGTTAGCGGCAAAATGTGTGTTGATCAGCCTAAGGTAATAGTCAAATGATCTGCTTCAGGATACAACTGCTAGTACTCATCAAATCCTCACCTTTCAATCAGTAATGTACACTTGCCTCTGCTTGATTCCACATACAGGTCGCCTTATTATTTGCCCGGTGGTGATTTGCAATCTATCATTCCGGCCATCAGCAGGATAGTATCAGGCATAAAATACAGACGAGAAAGAATCTATACACCTGACCAGGATTTTATTGACATTGACTGGGCTGACCATGAAAGCTCAAGGATTGCGCTGATCATTCATGGTTTGGAGGCATCATCCGATACACCTTATGTGAAGGGAATGACCAAAACGCTACAGACAGCGGGATTCCGTGTTGCCGCCATGAACCTGCGTGGGTGCAGCGGTGAGATTAATACACAGGTTAGATCTTATCACAGTGGAAGCACCGATGATGTAAGCATCGTGATAGACCATTTGCTAAAAAATAAAAAATGTGAATCACTGATGCTGATCGGGTTTAGCCTTGGCGGAAACCTGGTACTTAAGTATCTGGGAGAAGTGGCGAACCTGTCACCGGCCATTTCCCGGGCGGTAACCATATCCGTACCCTGCGATCTTGAAGCATGTGCCGTTCACCTTGACAGCAGGATACCTTTTCTGTACCGCGATCGTTTTTTGCGGACACTAAAACAAAAGGCTATCGCACGAATAGGCCGCCTTCCATTTCCAATAACAAAAAATCAAATACGAAACATCCGCACCTTTGTGGAATTTGACGACTGCTATACAAGCCGGTTGTACGGCTTTGAAGATGCTGCCGACTATTACAAACAGTGCAGTTCAAAACAATTTATACCCTCCATTCAGATTCCTACCCTCATTCTTACTGCGATGAATGACCCATTCTTCACGTCTGCCTGCTTCCCATATGAAGCATGCAGAAAATCTTCCACTGTATTTCTTGAAACACCGGCTGATGGCGGTCATGTCGGTTTCTGCATCGACTTGTTTGCAGGCATCTACTATTCCGAGATCAAAACGCTTGACTTTCTGACTTATGAAAGCTAACGGCTTATATAGCCTCACTATTCCTTACTACAAGATAAATGCAGGAATACGCATGTGAAATAATCGCTGAAATTTTTATTTGGAATGCCTGCTGTATAATGATTCACTGCGCCTGGCCTGTTGACTCTTGCAGTCTATCAATTTGATCAGAACCGTATTAAAATATAGCTTACTATTATAGCATCCCGATATAGGTCTTTAGATTGTTGCAGAATGATGCGCATCGCTTATGAAAACCTGAATCATTTTGACTACATTTACTTGCCTGCCTTTTCAGCCCTCATGCTCTTCAAAGCGACTCATGCAAACATTACAACCGATTACTGATCCGTCCTACCGGGAAACCATATTGAACAGCTATGAAAAGCTTCTGCTCCGACTTGTTGCTGATAAGAGAGACTTACCCTTTATTAAGCTAATAGCCAATATTTCATTCACCCTGATCCCGCTGGGCATCCTGCTCTTTGTGCCGGTCATCACCGGTTTTCTTTGGTGGGGTATTGCCATTGCTTATACCCTTCTGAACAACGTAATTTTCAAGGGCCCATTCGGCCTGATGTTACATTGCACGAGCCATAGAAAATTATTTAACCGGAAATTCCATCTATTGAATCATTATCTTCCATGGGTAGCAGGGCCATTCTTCGGACAAACACCTGAAACCTATTACAGTCATCACATCTGGATGCACCATCCTGAAAATAATCAGGAAGAAGACAGAAGTAGCACAATGCCTTACCAGCGTGATTCTCTCCTACACTTCCTTTATTATTTTCTTGATTTTGTTTTCTTAGGATTGTTCACACAAAATATAATTGGAAGTGCTGGAATGATGGATATCATACATCACATCACATAAGACAGGGAATGCATTACACACAGCATCCGGCATTTTTTATGAAAAACCTCGATCATTTCATAGTACACAAAGCCATTATTTTTCAGGGGATTGGATATCTTGGCATCTTCTGGTACCTCATGCGCGGCGACTATGTTTCACTGGCAAAGAATGCCGTAAATATCAACAACACCTTTTCAGGAGATGAAGACTTCATTGCTCTCCTGAAGGCGCGCTGCCTGCCCATTCACCGAAGTATTTCCGGATAATATTTTTCAACCCGTTTTTTAGCCGAATAATCCAGTAATACTACTGGTGTAAATTCTATGGTTGGAATAATCGCTGCATTAGGCTTATCAGGAGTGAGTGGTTCCCGGATCTAAAAAGACAATGGTAAAAGTTGTCTTATGAGTCACCCATTTGCAGTAACTTTTCCAGCAGCTGACCGAGCAACAGGTCATAACCGGATTGAAACTCACTAAGAAAAAATTTGATCTTCGGTGGTAACCGCCGCGGATATAGTTTACGAATAGCCCTTATATCTTTCAGCAGGTAGAAAAAATGAGCATATTTATATTGCTTAAGTGACAGTTTTTGAAGTTGTATGTACCGTATGTTACGCTGAGAGAGGCGGGTAACAAAATCATAATCCTCCGTAAAAGCAAAAAAGATGGTCTCCAGCATCCTGATCCTTATCTCATAGTGGAAATAGGTCTGAATGGAATTCAATGACTTGGCTATGCTGATGTATTCAAATGCCTTTCCCAGTTGTCCCGATTTAAGGTACATCTGCCCGTATTGAATCGCACCTACCACGCCGGTACTCTCATGCCGGTTAATAATGTACACTTTAAACAACGAGTCAAGCATCTGCTGCGCAACACCGTAATCGTTCAGTATCAGTGCCAGTTCAATGCAGCGGGCAAAATGATGAAATTGATTTTTAAGGTGTACCATGTGATGCCCTAAGACATGGCGGTACAATTCAAAAGCTTTTTGATGTTCCCCCTTTTCAAAATACATTTCCGCAAAGTGGCATTCTGCAATACTTTGTTCAAAACGCGGCATTTTCTCAAACCCTCCATACAACGCAGCAATCTTTTCAAGGTACAGCATTCGCTTTTCCGCATTCACTTCAACGAGCCGGTAATAATTCACCAGCACATGATACAACACCACTTTCGGCTCAAGGGCTTCCACTCCACCGAATGCAAGCTCAAGATCCTTCACCTCTTTCAGAATCCTCCCGGTTGCCCGCGCATCCGGCACCTGCTGCGTGAGTTTGTTTAACCGGGCGAATAAGATCTTCGCCCGCACCTGCAATTCCTTAGCAGGTTTGTTGTCGAGTATAGTTGACAGGTAATACCGGGCATTCTCATCAACAAATTTTTCGTCAAAATATCTTGCCGGCACATTGATGGAAAAATTAAACAAGGCGCTTGCATATACTTCTTTAGCTTCAGGCGTGAAAGAACTGAGTTCCATCTTGGAAGCAAGATGCCTTATTTCGTGAAACAAATGGCGGAACATAAATTTCTTACTAAGAAAATTCAACTGCTCCAGTTCATCTTCACCGGCCAGTGCACGGTATGCCTTTTTAAGCACTACCGTACTAATCTTATCATAGTGAGAGGAAGTAAGACCAAGCGATGACAAGATGCCAGACTTAGACAACTCTTCGATCGCAGGTTGCTCAATAATTGTTTGCAATACAAGCTTCTCTTTACCGGAAAGAGGCATTTGCTTCAGCAATCCAAGCTCTTCCTCGTTTAAAAACCTTACAAACGATACCAGAAGCGACATATCATCCCTTTTTCGAAATCAACCATTGAGTTAATGCCATTTGCCAAAGATGGGCGATCAGCCACAAAAATATGACATCGTAAAAAATTAAACGGCCTGCTTCGTGTTCTCTGTTGCGGCATTTGAAACCCTTGGTAAGTATAAGGAAATCGCCGGTATAATCTGTATTAAATCTAAAATAAATGGTGCCTTTAAACGAGTGCAGTCGCAGTTTTAGCCGTCGATACCCCTTTTTAGGCAAACCGGTTTCGAAAGATACCGCTGCAGTAGTACCTGGCACGGCGACGGATTTTTTCATCTCTGAAATCACTGCACCAACGATGTGCAGTCAGCTCTCTGGAACAGAACCCTGCCAGATTGAACTACAAAGGACAGATGTATCAGATAAAACATCAGCTATGAGGTGATGAGAAATGCAATGATTGGATTCGGAAATAAATCCACCTCTGTGAATCGCTATCTGCAGAAATGTTCTGCTGCCGGTGGGTACACCCTACGGTTAGTCTGCTTTAAAGTAAGCTGTTTGCGTAGAGATGCTTTGAGTTTTCTCATTCACTTTCTTCTTAAAAGTGACCGCACCAAAAGCAAAATAAAACAATGGGCTCTTTGTACCATAGTCAGGCAATATGGTTCCATCAATAAGTTTGATGCCTGTATAGTTGAGAAAATCATCAATATAATATTTGAACCGAAGGTATTGTCCTTTTGGGAAATGCACCTCAGCCATCACAGAAGGGTTGAAAATATTGACGCTGTTGTCAAACCAGTTAAGCGTCTTGTTTTTGGAATCACCCTCAAAAATCTTCCGCTTGTAAACAAACATAACTTCGGCCTCCGCGCCCGCTGCGAAAAAGACACCATCCTTCATCTCGCCCAGTTTAAACAGCAATGGTAATCCGAGCGAATACGACCGTTCCTTAATGGTTGCCGTCTTGTAATAGGTACCACCGGCATCATCAAAGTTGTAGTCCACCTTGCTGATTAACCCGACGTTATGAATTCCCAGCCCGGTATAAATTCCAAATGCCCTGCTGAAATCGAAATGCAGCTGTTCCTGGAAATTTAATACCGGAGACCAACGAAGCACTGGGTGTATATCGGCATCTCCTGCTTCCACTGTTCCAATCGAAAAAATAGATTCACCGGCAGAGGCGAGATAATAATTCTGGGAATAGGCCTGCCATGAAAAAATGGTCAAACAACAGAGGAAACTTAAAAAATAGCGGTTCATATTTTTTTAAATTTTAGCGAAAATTAATTAAAGCAACTGAAGTGAACAGCGGTAAGACGAAAATTAAACCGGTAAGTTACAACTGAGGAATTTATTCCGGCTAACGCAAATCAACTAAACCGCTGCACACGCCAAGAACTGATACGGGCTTATTTTACTTCATGCTTCTTCACATAAAACATATCCGTATTGACATCAAAATTGCTCGCATCCAGTCCTTTAATGGTGACGGACTGCCAGTTGTTGGTCGCGTTAAGTCTTATATAAGTTTTAGTTACCGTTCCAAAAACCGACTGGTAACTATCGGTCACTTCCACCGGCATATTGAAATCCGGAACAGCGGTTTGCCAGCGATACTCCAGACGTGTATCCTTGCCTTTTTGCCTGGCGCGGTATTCCAGCACCGGTGGTGAAGGATAACGGAGATACTGATCGAAGAAAAAAGTATAATCCTTTCCCACTGCCTGGTTGATGTAAGCAATCAGCTGATCAGTGGTAATGGTCTGGAGCCTGAAATGAAGTTGTACATTCTTAAGCATGCTGAAGAACAAACTGTCATTGTTCAGTACGCTGCGAAACGTATGCAGCATCCAGCTTCCCTTGTTGTACATGTCATTGTCATTTTCAGTGCCTTGAAAATTGACGTCATACGGTCCAATGATCGGGAACTTATCGGAAATGCTCCACCGCTGACCCAACAGGTATTTCACGGCGGCCTCCTTTCCCTGCGTGCATTCAACATATAACGGTTCGGCATACGAAGCAAAAGATTCATGTATCCACAATTCCGCCACATCGCTGCAGGATACATTGTTGCCCCACCATTCATGCGCACTTTCATGAACAATGATGTAATCAAAACCCTGTTTGTTATTCTGATAGTTATTGCCATAGGCAATGGCGCCCTGGTGCTCCATTCCCCAATAATTTGTTTCCACGAGAGCATAGCCGTCGCGCGGAAAAGCATATGGCCCGAAGTAATATTCAAAACAGGCCAGCATAAGCTTAACCTGTTCAAAATGTTGCCTGGCTTCATGCTCATTATCCACCAGCACATAATAATCCAATGGCAGGGTGTCCCGATCATGAATGTATTCATCCTGCCAATGTGTATAGTTGGCAAGATTAAAAGTGACATTGTAGTTGTTGATCGGGTAGCTGACAAACCAATTCCAGGTGGCAGTGCCATCTGTATTCAACATACTGCTACGCAGGGATCCGTTAGACACGCACGTCAATCCTGATGGCACCGTAAATGACAATGCCATGCTATCCGGCTCATCACTCAGGTGATCTTTACAGGGCCACCAGAGCGAAGCACCTGTTCCTTCACAGGCGACACCTACCCAATCGAGGCCATGTGCATCCTTTTTCCACACAAAACCACCGTCCCAGGGTGGAGATTTCGCAATCATGGGTGAACCTGAATAGAAACAGGTAATTGCACCAGCCGTGCCGCGATGTTGACGCGTGGGAAATTTAACAATCACGGCATCGAACTCCCTGCGGTATTGCAATTCCGTATTATTAAATAGAATCTTCTCGATTTTCATCTTCACAAACAAATCAATCTGCAACGAATCAAAATCATCCAAAACCTTGTAACTGATAATATTTTTACCGGTGAGATGGTGTCGTTTCACATCCACATTCAACTGCAGATTGTAGAACGTCACATCATAGCATTTTCGCTGAGGTGTCAACATTCCCCGTAAGGTATCAGCACGGGTAAACTTCTTTGTCTCTGCGGATTGTGCACGGGCGTCCGGAAAAAAGAACCCTGACAGCAATAGAAAAGAAAGTCCCCCAAAAAGTAGCTGTTGCCTGCTGACTGGAAAGCCAACAACACTCTTCTTCCGTTGCCGACGATGCGTCTTGAATGCATAATGTTTCATAAACCTGATCATTTGGTGCTGCCCCGAAATGTTTCTTACCAACACGTAAAATATGAAAGCATTTTCTCCGTCAATAGCAAAAGACATTTGCCCGCAAAACAATTTCGATGCTTTAGGGTTATTGATTTCAACCTCTATTTTGCAGTTTGGTAGATTATCGGCATTGAGTCTGATTGTACACGTTTCATGATTTGCGGGTGGTTGTTCCAATGATGAAAATGATCGGCCCGGAAGCTGCAAAAGAGTCATTGGGTCTTGAATTTTGCTTTGAAAACCCTGAACGAACTGTTAAATGCCAGTTGTTATTCCCGTGTTAATCGTTTATTACTTCTAACCATTCCCTGACCTCTGATTCCATGAGCCGGTATTTCCCTTTGCTGATAGCTGCAATCATATTATTCGTCATCGATCTTTATGCTTATCAGGCCATTCGTCATGCTGTTCTTAACTCATCACCCGGATTGAAGCGAATGGTCGCTGTTGCTTATTGGCTGATTTCAGCGGCAGCGATTGGCAGTATTTTCCTTTTCGCATTTTTCAGCCCATTCGAATTTCCACAAACTCTTCGGGTAATATGGTTCGGGTCTTTAATTGTTTTTTACTTGCCTAAAATTCTGATACTGCCATTCCTGCTGATTGATGATTCCGGCAGATTACTCAGATGGGTGGCCAGCATACTATCACCAGCACCGGCTGCGGGGCGGGGCAGTACAAGGGTGATCAGCCGCTCCGATTTTCTGATGCAGGCAGGCGTATTAGTTTCGGGATTGTTCATGAGCGGATTGATTTATGGTGTATTTCGTGGCGGCTATAACTACACGATTCGTCGTGCCAAAGTAAAACTACCACATCTTCCCGATGCCTTTAATGGGTTGCGTATTGTTCAGATTTCCGATATCCATAGCGGTAGTTTCACCGTTACCGAACCTGTAAAGCGCGCTGTGGAGCTGATCAACGCGCAGCAACCGGACCTGGTTTTCTTTACCGGCGACCTCGTGAACAATCAAACGAGTGAAGTGCTGCCCTATATGGATATCTTCAAAAATATCAGGGCCAGGAAAGGTGTTTATTCCATATTAGGTAATCATGATTATGGGGATTATAACAGCTGGCCTGATGACGCTGCAAAAAAAGCCAATCTTCAACAACTGGTAGATGTGCATCAAAAATTAGGATGGAAATTATTGAGGAATGAGCACGTATTATTAGGGGAAGAAGGGAGTCAGCTTGCGATTATCGGAATGGAAAACTGGGGCACGCGCTTTCAGAAATATGGTGATATGGCAAAATCATATTCCGGGGCGGAAAATGCGGCAGTAAAACTTCTACTCAGCCATGACCCTTCGCACTGGGATGCAAAAAGAAGTCAGGCAACACTATAAATCGGTTGATATCACTTTCAGCGGTCACACTCACGGAGCGCAAATGGGCATTGAGATTCCAGGATTCAGGTGGAGCCCTTCACAATATCTGTACAAACAATGGGCAGGTCTGTACCAGGAGGGTAAACAATTTCTCTACGTAAACCGTGGATTAGGTTTCCTCGCTTACCCCGGCCGATTAGGTATCGCGCCTGAAATAACTGTGATGGAATTGGTGAAGGGATAGATAATGCATTTGGTAAGCCGCTGGCGTTTTCAGGCTCTGCACTTCAGCCAGAAGAAACGTTATAACCAGGCTTCTGCTATAGTCACCACCTGACACTTTAACCCCTATTTTTAAACAGGTTAATCCCGCTGATCGGCGATTCGGTGCAAGGCGTTTGATTATTTACTTCAAAATAAGGAATTGTTTCATAAGCTCTAAACAGTGCTACGCTTGGTTAATCCTGTTGATGCCTTGAACGGTAACATGCTGCCTCAACAACTTTCCAGTAAATCCACACCAAGAAAAATTATTGCAAGCCAGATAAGTCCTTTGACTAAAAAGAAGATAAAAGCGCCAATACCAATTTTCTTGAACCAGGAACGCATAATCGGTTTGCATTTAAGCATGCAAATATAGTGTGTAAATAAAGGCAATGTGCAAGCCGCATTTTTTCCAAAAAAACGGCCATCCTGTTTTTCATCAGAACATGCGTTTTTATAAAGGATGGCAAAATCCGGGTTTAGAATTCTAAAGCCAGTCCTGCGGAAGCCGGGTACAAAACAGGGCCTGTACCACTTTCAAATAATTCTGATAAGCTGTAATTCACGAATAAACTGGCCCATCCATAGCCAATTCTCCCTGTAATACCATAACGGAACCGGTTCAGGTTAAAATCATCATGCTGCTTAATCTTATCGTTACTCGTAGATTTTGTTTTGGTATGTGATCCGATCATGTATTCGCCAAAGCCACCTGCTGCTATATGAAATGAATGATTAGGTTCGATCTGTTGGATTCATAACGTAACATAACAGGGATTCCAATGTAGGTACAGGCAAGTTTATTCTTTTTGAGTGATACTTCGCTGGACTGGAATGCCACGGAATCAATTCTTGGGATCATGAACTCTTCACTGTTATATTTATAGGAGTTAAATTCAAAGAAAGCGCCGTAGGAAAGCCAGAGGTGATGGTCAATCAGATTCAGTCGTTGATTAAACAAGTGCAGATTGACCACCCACGACTTTCCAGGATTGGGAACTAAAGGATCGTAAGGTGCGGGAAAATTTGAGCTTAGACCAGAAGCGAAATAGTTGTTGAGACCGAAATCAAATAATAAGAACTTTGTCTGAATGGACTTGAGTTCTTCTTCCTCATCAGGACAACACTCTTCATCCCGATAGAACTTAACATGATCATTGCCATCGCCTTCGTCCACG
>JBGAWA010000104.1:0-14689 GCA_044227805.1 Chitinophagales bacterium
CATTGTTTGCAAAGGTTCTGAATTCACGCCACTCACCTCCATGAATCTGTTCGCCGCCATGCAGGAAGCAGGCCTTTCTCCCGGCGTGGCAAACCTGGTAAATGGTGATCCTGCCGGCATCGGCGATGCGATGCTGCTGCATCCCGCAGTGAAAAAAATTTCATTTACGGGAAGTACACGGGTTGGAAAAATACTGATGGATGGCGCTTCTAAGACCGCTACCAAACTTGCCTTGGAGCTCGGTGGCAATGCGCCGGTAATTATCATGGATGACGTAGCGGTGGAACAAGTGGCCCGTACGGCAGTTACCGCCAAGTTCAGAAATGCAGGACAGGTGTGTGTAGCGCCACAAAGATTTTTTGTTCATAGGAAAATTTATGATGCATTTGTAGAAGCAACAGCGCGTTATGCAAACAATCATAACACCGGAAACGGATTGGACGAACAATCGAAAATGGGTCCCTTGATTAATACGCGCCAACAGGAAATGGTATTATCAATTATCCATGAAGCAAAAAAGGAAGGCGCGGAAGTGGTTGCCGGAGGAAACAAATTCAACCAGGGTTTCTTCATCGAGCCGACGGTGATTGCGGATCGTATGGGTTCAGCGCAATTTCTCAATAAGGAGATATTCGGACCTGTACTGCCCATCGTGCCATTCGATTCGATGGAAGAGGTGATACAGCGTGCAAACGATACGCCTTACGGCCTCGCAGCTTACATATGGACCAATGATCTGAAAACTGCTATCTTTCTTTCAGAGAAACTGGAATTTGGAATGATCGGCATCAACGAGTGGGCGCCGCATGCCACGGAAGCGCCTTTCGGCGGTTGGAAACAAAGCGGAATCGGATTTGAAAGTGGCAGCGAGGGATTGTATGAGTATCTGGAAAAGAAACTGATCTCGATTGGCGGATTATGAGTTGATGAACGGAAGCGCCTGTCAATAATTTATTGTAACGATGAAAGTCATGCTGACTAACGAATAACCCTGCAATGGACTACGGCGCACTGTCACTCATCCCACCTTTGGTAGTTATTATACTCGCAATCCTGCTGCGAACATCATTCGAACCGCTTCTCATTGGTTGTATCGTTGGCTTCATCATTCTGCAACGCCAAAATTTCTTTACCGGCTTCGTGGATTCATTGTATAGTGTGATGAAGGATGAAAGTACAATATGGGTCATCCTGGTGTGTGGGTTATATGGTTCGCTGATTGCACTGATGGTACGTTCAGGCGGCGCGATGAAGTTTGGAGAAGACATGTTGAAGCGCATCAAGTCAAGGCGTGCCGCATTGTTTGGCACCTGGGGACTTGGCCTGTTTATTTTTCTCGACGATTACCTCAGCGCACTGACAGTCGGTATTACCATGAAAAAAATTACGGATCATTTCAAGATCCCGCGGGAATACCTGGCCTATATCGTGAATACAACGGCGCCTCCATGGAGCGTCGTAGTACCCATTTCCACATGGACACTCTTCATCGGCTCCATTCTGGTGAAATGCAATTTCGCGCCGGAAGGAATGGGCAATCATGTGTACTGGCAGGTGATTCCTTATGTTGCCTACAGCTGGGTGTCTGTCTTGCTGATTCCATTGGTCATTCTGGGAATCGTACCGCTGTTTGGCAAAATGAAACTGGCGAATGAACGAGCGTTAAATCTTGGTGCAGTTATTCCGCCGGGAAAAAAGATTGCGGCGGTGAAGCTGGAACTGTTCGATAATGAAAAGCAACCGCATTCATCGTATTTTGTCTTGCCTTTGATCGTGCTCCTTGCAGCTACCGTAGCGCTGGATTATGATGCTTTGAAAGGAGTGATGATTGCCGTCGCTTTCACCTTTATCTATTATCTCGTGATGAGACTCGGCTCGTTTCAACAGCTTTCAGAAACGTTGTTTGCCGGATTCAACAGCATGTTATATGCGCTCGCTTTAGTCGTTATGAGTTATGTGCTGAAGGAGGTGGGTGATCAGCTGGGACTCACGCAATACGTGATTGACAGTGTAAAGCCAATTGTCAGCAAAGAGCTTTTGCCGGTTCTTGTATTCGTTGCCATCTCCTTTATCTCTTTCACTACCGGATCTTCCTGGGGCGTCTATGCAGTGGCTATTCCGATTATAATTCCCTTAGCGGTTTCACTCGGTTCTGATCCGCTGATCAACATAGGGGCCGTGGTGAGTGCGGGTGTTTTTGGTGCCAATGCCTGTCTTTACTCTGATGCTACCATCCTCACGGGGCAGAGTACCGATACCAATAACCTTGATCATGCGCTCTCGCAATTACCGTTTGCCATACTTGCCTTTATGATCTCCGCATTGGTGTATCTGGCGTTTGGTTTTTTATTCTGATGTAACACAAACGCTAAAGACAGTTCCTGCGGGACAAAATGAGCAAACCCATAGCAGTTCTAAGCCGCAGCGAAACGGGATTATTCAACCGAAAAATCCGGTATAAATTGCTTACTGAAATCAATCGCAATAATCATCTCTTTACAATGGATACTGAGCATCATACCGCAGAAAAAAAATATGCAGATGTACTGCCAACGGGCATCATCATCACCAACATGCTTCCAGCCCATGCCACGCAACTGGAAGCCTTGCAGCGAATGGTGTTCCCTGCTCTTGCCGAAGAAGAATTGCTGCATGCTGATCAATACAAAAAACACCTGGAAGTTTTTCCGGAAGGACAGTTCGTGGCACTCGACGCTGACAAAGTGATTGGCGCTACTACGTCTATGCGCTATCATTATGACATAGAAAATCCCGGGCACCACACTTTTCAGGAGGTGATGGGCGGTGGCTGGCTCACAACGCACGAACCCGACGGTGAATGGTTGTACGGAATGGATGTAAGCGTCCATCCTTCTTACCGGAAAATGGGAATCGCTAAAGCATTGTACAGGGCGCGTCAGCATACAGTGCATCAGTTCGGGTTGAAAGGACAAATAACCGTAGGCATGTTAAATGGCTACGCAGCAGTAAAGGAGAAAATTTCAGTGGATGAATATTATAAAAAGGTCGCGAGCGGTGAATGGTTCGATCCAACGGTCTCCGTGCAACAAAAGGTGGGATTTGAAATGAAAGGTCTCATAAAAGAATACCTTCATGACCCGACTTGTGGCAATGCCGGTGCACTCATTGTGTTGTTTGCCGAAACGAAAGTGTGAACTTGCGTAAACCATGACACAGCAGAATCCGCCGTAAGAAGGATCAGGCGCTGCCCGATAAATTGCAAACAGAAATTAATTTTTTTAGTATGTCATACATCAATCTTAAAACGCCCATTCCCGGCCCGAAGAGCCAGTTGGTTTTGGAGCGTAGAAGAAATGCCATGCCGGCCGGCCTCGCCAAATCAACGGAAGTGGTCATCGAACGCGCTGAAGGTGGCATGGTGCAGGATGTGGATGGGAACACATTACTCGATTTTGCCGGCGGAATCGGCATGATGAACGTAGGCCACCGGCCGGAACAGGTGGTGAATGCCATGAAGCGGCAACTGGAAAAATACCTGCACATCTGTACGCTCGTGGCAACACCGGAACCTTATGTCGAATTGGCGGAATTGCTCAACGGGTTAGTGCCGGGTGATTATAAGAAGAAAACAATCCTCGCTAATTCCGGAAGTGAAGCAGTGGAAAATGCGGTCAATATTGCACGCTATTATACAAAACGGAGCGCTGTGATTTGCTTTGAGGCGGCTTACCATGGCCGGACATTGCTTACGCTGTCGCTTACCAGTAAATATGGTTTGTTTAAAAAGGGCTTCGCTCCCTTTGTAAGCGATATTTATCGTTTGCCGGCGCCCAATATATTCCGGCGACCGAAACAGATGAATGAGGAAGAATACATTGATTATACCATTCAGCTATTCGAACAACAACTCATTGCGCAGGTCGATCCTTCAGCAGTTGCTGCAATAATCATTGAACCGGTGCAGGGGGAAGGTGGATTTATCGCCATGCCAAAAAAATTCCTCCAGAAACTGCGGTCAACATGCGATTCGCATGGCATCGTACTGATATTTGATGAGATTCAATGCGGTGCTTCCCGCACCGGAAAGTTTTTCGCTTTTGAACATACCGGCGTTATTCCTGATTTGATCTGCATGGCCAAATCCATCGGTGCGGGAATGCCTGTAAGTGCCGTAACCGGAAAGGCAGAGATCATTGATGCACCGCATCTTGGTGGAGTAGGCGGAACGTATGGCGGTAATCCATTGGCTTGCGTTGCGGCCATTGAAGCTGTCAGGATACTTAGTTCAGCGCCTTTCCTGCAACGCGTGAATGAAGTGGCTGAATTGATCCGCCATCACTTGACTTCGTGGAAATCAAAGTACAAATTCATCGGTGATGTACGCGGGATGGGTGCCATGCAACTGTTGGAATTTGTGAAAGACCGTGACAGCCTCGAGCCCGATCCCGACCTGACGCTCGAGATCATAAAAGATGCTGTTTCAAAGGGCGTGATTCTGATCAGGGCAGGACTGTTCAGCAACTGCATCCGTTTGCTGCCACCTGTTGTCATGACAGATGATCAATTGCGCGAAGGATTGGATGTGCTGGAAGGTGCCATCAGCCGTGCCCACGAAAAAAGAATGCAGTGATGTAACAGTCAGTAGTGTCGCAGTCCAGTTGCACAAAGAGCAATCATTTAATTAATCAGTGACCACAATGAAAATTCAACACTTGATGTATTGTACCGCGCTGGCAGCAGCAGGTCTGGTGGGTTGTAAGCATGAAACCAACAACGGGACGTCTCAACTGGGAGAACTTGAATTCACGATATCCGGAAATGAACAGGCCCAACCTTACTTTAAACAGGGATTGTTGTTATTGCACAGTTTTGAGTATGAAGATGCCGCTGATGATTTTTCAAAAGCACATGCATTGGATCCCGGATGTGCGATGGCATATTGGGGCGAGGCAATGACCTATAATCATTCTCTCTGGCGTTTCCTGGATAAGTCAAAAGCGGATTCAGTGCTGCGTCTGCTTGCTCCCGAACCGGATCAACGTATTGCAAAGGCAAAGACCGATATCGAGAAGGACTTCATGAAAGGAGTCAATATATTATTTGGAGATGGCACAAAAGCGGAAAGAGACAGTCAGTATGCCGCCTATATGTCTTCACTATATGAAAAATATCCCGGCAATGCTGAGGTGGCTTCTTTTTACAGCATTGCCCTGATTGGTTCGGTGCAAGTGGGAAGAGACACCGCCATCTATGGACACGCCGCTAAAATTGCGCAGGCGGTGCTGGCGAAGAATCCAAAGCATCCCGGCGCCTTGCACTATCTCATTCACGCATATGACGACCCTGACCATGCCGCTAAAGCCCTGGATGCCGCCGATGCTTATGCAAAAGTGGCACCCTCGGCTGCACATGCACTGCACATGCCATCTCACATCTACCTGGCATTAGGTCAATGGGATAAAGTAATCAGCTCTAATGAAATGGCATGGGCGGCGAGTGAGCAAAGAAAGGAGAAGAAAAAACTGGATAATGATGCATTGGGATATCACTCCTACCATTGGCTGATGTATGCATTGCTGCAGAAAAGCCGTAACGAGGAGGCGAAAAAAATGGTGATGCAGATGAACAAATTTTGCGATTCACTGCCATCGCCGCGAGCACGTGAGCACGTGATTCTTTTGAAGAGCACCTACCTCGTTGAATCAAACGACTGGCAGTCACCGGTTTCATCCATCAGCGTGAAAGAAGATGACCTGAACATCAGCCTGCGAGCCATGAACAATTTTGTGATGGGTGAAAAAGCATTTCATGACAATGATCAAAGGTTGCTTTCAGCCATTATCGAATCAATGCAGGCAGATAGAATGACTGCTTCCGGCAAACTGACAGGCTCTTCCGGCCATAGTTGTGGAAGTGTGAATGCCTACAACCCCAATCTGCTGGATGTGCAGTATGCTGAAGTTATGGAAATAGAGTTGCGGGCATTGTCTTCACAATTGAAGAAAGATTCCGCTGCAGCGGATCACTGGTTCAGGCAGGCTACCGCTTTGGAAAACAGTGTCAGCTATTCATTTGGTCCCCCTACCGTTGTAAAGCCTTCTAACGAGATGTATGGTGAATGGTTGTTGGAAATGAACAGGCCATCGGATGCAGCCACGCAATTTGAACTGGCTTTGAAGGCGGCTCCTGGCAGAACCATCAGCGTCAATGGACTGGCAGCTGCTTCAAAAGTAAATCCGCATTGAGCACCGAAGAATAACCCACCGGTCTGTTAAAAAAAAAATCGGACTGCTTGCAGTAATTTTCATCTATGGCACAAGGCAAACTTTATTTCAATGCGACAGTTCTCACACAAGATTCCCGCCATGCGGCAGCGTCTGCCTTTGCTGTGTCGGATGGAAAGATTGTAGCTGCCGGAAATGCAGAAGATTTATTGCGGATGCATGGTGATCGTTTCCAGCGGATTGACCTGCAGGGCGCGACGGTTCTTCCCGGCTTTAACGACGCCCATATACATATCTGGAAAGTCGGCAACCTGATGACGTACCTGCTGGACCTCCGAGGCGTGCAGAGCCTGGATGAAATGAAACAGCGGCTGTCAGACTATTCCAAACGGAATCCTGAGCTTCCATGGATTCAGGCGCGCGGATTTAACGAAGTGTTATTCACCGGTCAGCGTATGCCCAACCGTCTTGATCTTGATGAAGTGATCAGCGACCGGCCGGTGAGCGTGATGAGAACATGCGCCCACCAGCTTATTGTAAATACCGCTGCTCTCAAGGAAACCGGCATCACCAAACATACTACCATTCCCCGGGGCGGTGAAATGAAAATGTTGCCGGATGGAAGTTTAGCAGGACACTTTACGGAAACAGCACTCGGACTGGTGACAAATAAAATTCCGCCATACAGTGCAGAACAGTACCGGCAAATGATATCGGCTGCACAGGATGAACTGTTAAAAGTCGGTGTAACAGCGGCAACGGATCCCGCCGTTATGCCGGATCTGCTGGAGGTATACAAATCAATGGATCGTAATGGCGAATTGAAAATCCGAGTGAATGCGATTCCCATCCTGGTGCCGGATGGTGCATCAGGCGCATTGCCATTGCCGGAACATTATGAGTCTGCCTATCTGAAAGTTGATACGCTCAAATTTTTTTCCGACGGTGGTCTGAGTGGTAAGACTGCCGCGCTGAAGCAGCCTTACCTCCACACTGATGACCACGGCGTGTTGCGCTTGACAAAGGATTTTTTTCTGCCACTGGCACGTAAGGCGCAAGCCAATGGCTTTCGTATTGCAACGCATGCTATTGGCGACGCGGCGATTGACCTCGTGCTGGAAGTGTATCAGGAAATTGCACAGGAAAATGTTAGTCAGTTGCGTCACCGTATTGAACATCTCGGTTTACCGTCTGACACGAACCTGGAAGTAATGCATGCCTTGCAGGTGAGCGCTGTCATGCAACCTGTTTTTATTGATGAACTGGGTAAAAATTTCAGGCAATATTTACCGAACCCTTACCTGGATAAAGTCTATCCTGCAAGAGATGTCCTGAATCACCAGGTCAACCTTGCCTTTTCAACCGATGCACCCGTGGTGAAGGATTTTAATCCTTTGACCGGTTTGTATGCAGCGGCCGAAAGAGTGGATGCCGATGGCATGCCGCTCGGAGCTTCGCAAAGAATTACCTTGGAGGAAAGCATCTATGCTTATACGATGGGAAGCGCTATCGCCAACGGTGATCAGGATAATCGCGGTAGCCTTTCAAAAGCGAAATGGGCGGATTTCATAGTGCTGGATAAAAATATCAGCAAGATATCTTCACGGGATCTATCCGGATGCCGGCTGCTGCAGACTTTTGTGAACGGCAACTGTCAATATTCCATGCATGATTCCTGATGTATAAAATCTTAACAAATAGGCATCATCACGATGCATGATTAGTTGATTGAAAAATCCCGATCAAAGTCCTTTAACCGGAGCATTCAGTAAATCATTGATCATCCTTACCGTCTTATCTTTTTGAGCGGATGAACCAATGTAAAAGCACTGAATGCCCAGCCAGGCTGTATAAGCAAACTCCGCAAGTTCACCGGCTTTTTCCCCGGGTACCCCAACTTCAAGGTATAAAGTGCGTGTTACACCGATGCGTTCACTGTCCATCTTATCAAGATACTTTTTTACCGTCCTGTTATGCAGTGCCCAGGCTCGCAGCGAAAGTTCCGTCTTGCCGGACACGCTGAAGACTTCCTTTATCATGAGGTTGAGCCGTTCTCTTGGTGTTTGTCCGGAGTCAACCACTTCTTTTATACGTCCAAGGGTTTCCGTTTCCCAATACTTTAAAAGGATCTCTTCATAATCACCGATGCTTTCAAAGTGATGATAGAAGGAACCTTTTGTCACGCCAAACTTAATACAGAGATGTTCAATCTTGATGGCAGCGTATCCTTCATCATTCAAGACCTTAATACCTTTTCGGATCCAGTCAGTTTTTGTGAGTCTTGCCATATGAAGGTTAATTACATGGGCGGAATTTACTCCGTGTATTTTGTAAAGGAAAGTGACTGCTATTACCCAGAATAAAGCCGGTAGTCACAAAGTACAAATAATTCATGCACATGGAAAGAGTAGGATGGGAATCAACGATCTTAACTGAAGAAACTGTGTCATCCCATCAATTGGTTGTTTTCTTTCCTGTTCTTTCCAATTTAGTGTAGGTTTGCCGCACTTGTAAATTATCATTTTGTGAAGCCGAAAAATTCTATTTACCAGGATTTCCTGATGGCAAAACGTAACCGCCTGAAGCGGATCGCCGTCCTGATTGATCCTGATAAAGTAACACCTGAGTCATTGATCTTCGTCATTGATGTGGCAGTGAAAGCGAATGTTAATTATTTTTTTATTGGCGGCAGCCTGTTGTTAAATGATACACTGGGTGAATGTATTGATGTGATTAAAAGCTGCTGCGAAATTCCAGTCGTTATATTTCCCGGCAGCCCTGCGCAGGTGGATGCGAAGGCCGATGCCATTTTATTGCTGTCGCTGATTTCCGGTCGCAATCCTGATCTGCTCATCGGTCAGCAGGTTGCCGCTGCTCCGGCACTCAGAAGCAGCGGGCTGGAAATTATTTCCACCGGCTACCTGCTGATAGATGGCGGAACGGTCACCACCGTCTCTTACATCAGCAACACATTACCCATTCCGCATCACAAAGACGATATTGCCATGTGTACTGCTATGGCCGGAGAAATGCTCGGCTTAAGCTGTATCTACCTCGATGCCGGAAGCGGTGCCCTTCAATCAATCAGCGCATCCATGATTGAACAGGTGAGTGAGAATATTAATGTGCCTTTGATAGCAGGCGGAGGCATCAGAACAGCCGCCGACGCAGCGGTCATTTGTAAAGCAGGCGCTGATATTGTGGTGGTTGGCAATGCCATTGAAAAGGATCCGATGTTGATCTTTTCGATGGCTGAGGCAGTTCATAAACTAGCACTCAGCCGTTGATGATTATGTTGCGCGGCAAATTTTCTTAACTGATTTTTAAAAACACTCATTTCAGCTTTGCAAGGCCGTGTCATTAAATCAACCGGAAGCTGGTACCAGGTCAAAATGGATAATGGCGCTGTAATTTCCTGCCGTATAAAAGGCAAGCTGCGGCTGATCGAACGGAGAACAACCACTCCGGTAAATATTGGTGACCTGGTGATGGTGAACATTGAAGAAGGCGATGCCACCATTCAGGAAGTGTTGCCACGCAGCAACTATATCATCAGGCAATCTACACACAACCGCACCGCTGAACATATCATTGCAGCCAACCTCGACCAGGCGATTATCATGGCTACCATTGCCATGCCCCGCACTTCCACCGGCTTTATTGATCGTTTCCTGGTGACGGCCACTGCCTATCATATTCCGTGTATCGTACTCTTTAACAAGACCGATTTATACAATGAAAGCGAGCAGGAACAGGTGGCACAGCTGGCAAACATTTACAGGCAAGCAGGCTTTATGGTGGTTGCTACTTCTGCGGAAAAAAATACCGGAGTGGATGAAGTACGTTCACTCTTACAAGGAAAGATTTCGCTGTTAGCCGGCCATTCCGGAGTAGGAAAGTCAACTCTTATCAATAAGATTGACTCAAAGCTGCAACTGAAGACGGCCGAAGTGGCGGCTTATAATCAGAAGGGCAAGCATACCACCACTTTTGCTGAAATGTTTGAATTGCCCTTTGGCGGTTTCATAATTGACACACCAGGCATTAAGGAATTCGGAGTGCTTGACTTTGAAGCTGCGGAAGTGGCGCAGTATTTCCCGGAAATGGAAAAACGTATGCATGACTGCCGGTTTAATAATTGCCTGCACATCAATGAGCCCGGCTGTGCGGTGAAAGCTGCCTTGGAAAATGGCGATATCGCCATGAGCAGGTATGAAAATTATCTTTCGATAATACAGGAGCTCAATACCGATGAGAAGATTTATGACTAACGCATTCGCGGCACGGAGCCGAAACGAAGCGTGATTTTAGCATTGAAAAATCCGGTTGAACGAAGCAGCGGTTGAGCCGGTAGCAATTACCGGTTTATGGTGTGATGAATTGGCTGACGTTTCCGATGAAGGAAGGAACCTGATAAAAGTATAATACATGAGAGCTTTGATTCAACGCGTCACCAACGCTTCCGTTTATATTGATGGAAAAATACATTCACAAATCAAGGGAGGGTTGCTTGTTTTGCTGGGCATTGAAAAGGCAGACAGTGAGGAAGCGATACATTGGCTGTCGGCTAAAATCATCAATCTGCGCATCTTTGACGATGTAAATGGGATCATGAATCTTTCGCTGAAAGAAACCGGTGGCGAATTGATGCTGGTCAGCCAGTTTACCTTGCATGCTGTGGTAAAAAAGGGAAACCGTCCTTCCTATCAGAAAGCAGCACGCCCTGAATTGGCTTTACCGTTGTATGAAAAATTGCGGCAGCAACTAGAAACGGATCTCGGAAAGAAAATAGCCACCGGTGAATTTGGGGCGATGATGAAAATCGAGCTCGTGAATGATGGCCCGGTGACGATCTGGATCGATACGGGCGAAAGAGACTGACAGGTTTCAGCGGAAGCTGATCAACAATATTTCACAGGATGAAACCCGCTTGGATCCCATAATCAGGAATCCGCCATGGTAGTGAAGCGGGATTCTTGCATCTACTAAATTGGGTTACCAGGAAAAACCCGCGTTCATTTTTGGTTGTTGATTTTCGAGATAATGGCAGAGGTAGAAAAACCATCCAGTAGTTGCACGATTTCAACCCGGCCACCATTTTTTTCCACGATCTCTCTGCCTACCACCGTATCAGGCGTGTAATCGCCGCCTTTTACAATCACATCCGGCTGTAATGCCTTGATCAGCTCTAACGGCGTCTCTTCATCAAAAAGAATGACAGCATCAATAAAATCCAAGGAAGCCATGATCAGTGCCCGCGACTGTTCATCCTGTATCGGTCGCCCTGGTTTCAGTTTGCTTACTGACGCATCGGTGTTCAAGCCGGCAATCAGGATGTCGCCGAAAGAACGCGCCGCAGTAAGCAGATGGATATGGCCCGCATGAATAATATCAAAACAGCCATTGGTAAACACTACCTTTTTACTCTTCAGCTGCCAGGTGGCAATCATCCTTTTCAGTGTAGGAATGTCAACGATTTTTTGTTGAAGCACGGGAAGATAATTCATACGGCAGCCGTTTTACGGTTAATGATGGGAAGCAGGATCAATGCGAGCAATCCAAAAACCATCATGCCAAATATCTGTGTGGCATGATTGAGTATGGCAAATGCCAGCGCATCATTGTTGGCAATTCCGTAGAGCACCAGTGTTTGCGTAACAATTACATGAAAAGTACCGAAGCCCCCCTGAACCGGTGCCGCCCATCCAAAAGCACCAAATACCATCACGGCCAGTGCAGCGAGCCAGCCTAAAGTTGTTGTTGCCGGAAAGCTGAAGAAGCAAACGTATGACATCAGGAAATACATGAACCAGATCAGGAACGTATACAGGAGGAAGAGATTCCTGTTTTTCAGGTTGCCAATCGTCTTGATGCCATCGGCAAAACCGCGCAGCATGTCTTTTAACTTCAGGTAGTACTTCGATCGCTTGATTCTTACAATATAAAACCAGGAAGCAAAAAGCACCGCTGCAAAAATACCGGTCACCAGGAGGTAGAATACGAGTCCCTGTGAAAAAAGAAAATTCACTTTATCACCAATCGGAGCAAATACATATTGTGTCGCCATACTGCTCATCTTTTCAAATTCTATCAACAGAATCAGCAGCAGCAACAGGAAGATGGTAAGCACATCAATAATGCGTTCCACCACTACGGTTCCGAATAATTTATTCATTGGCATCTTGCCATAATTGCTCAACATGGCGCTTCGTGTAACTTCCCCCATACGTGGTATAGCCAGGTTGGCCATATAACCCACCATCAGCGAACAGAATGTATTGATCAGGCTCGGCTTGTAGCCTAAAGGATGAATTAGCATATTCCATCGCAGAGACCGAAAGATGTTACTGAATAGTCCAAAGACCAAAGCAAGCACCGGCCACCACCAATTGGCGGTTTCCAGTTTTAATTTAATCTCTTCCAGGTTTTGATTGCGGATCACCAGCCAGAAGAGAAAACCACCAATGGCTGCAAAGAGGAGGATACGGACGGCGGAAAATAATTTCTGTTTCACTAACGGCTTAATAAGTTCTGTTCATTCGGAAAAATGATGGAGGGACGGAATAATTTTGCGGCTTCGAATTCAAGCGTGCCATAGGAAATAATGATAACAATGTCGCCTACTACCGCTCTCCTGGCAGCCGGTCCGTTCAGGCAGATGGTTCCGGAACCTCGTTTTCCTTTTATGACATAGGTTTCAATCCGTTCCCCGTTGTTGACGTTTACCACCTGCACTTTTTCATTCTCTATCAGGTTGCTGGCATCCATCAGGTCTTCATCAATGGTAATGCTGCCCACATAATCAATGTTCGCTTCAGTAACCCGTACACGATGAATTTTTGATTTAACAACTTCTATAGTCATAGCGCGTGCAAAGATATAAATTGAAAAGAGAACAGCCGGCAGATGCAGGAAGCCGGTGGAATGTTCGGCAAAGCAGATCGCATAAAATGGAAAGTGCAGGGGAATGGCCGGTGACTCATCATAATTTCGCTTTACGTGAACCAGTTTTACATTTCAAAAGAGCAACGGGTTTCACCCCATCGTCGACTGCTTTGGGTTGGTGCAACATTCTCTTTTTTGATACATGAATTGCACGCTTGGCAGTGCTGATCCGCAGTGAAATGGAATTTTTATATTGAATATCCAGGATTTATGTTAATTAGTATCTTGAAGATGAATAGTCTATCGGTTGGTAAAAAAGCTGCATTGTTAAATAAATCTGCCATGCATTTAAAATTGAATATTAGCTTAAGTGTATTATTTCAGTTATTCCTGCTTCGCGCAAAAGGAATATAACACCTGGTACTTTGGAAATTACGCGGGGATTGATTTTAACAGTGGCAGCGCAGTATCTATAACCGATGGTGAAATGAATACAATGGAAGGTTGCGCTGCCATAAGCGACAAGAATACTGGCAGCATATTGATGTATACGAGTGGTTCGAAAGTGTGGAATGCCATTCACCAGGTGATGGATAACGGCACCGGCTTAACCGGTGCTGCCTCCAGTGCTCAAGCCGCAGTCATTGTCCCCGATCCGGGCAACAGCAGTCAATACTATATTTTCACCGCCGGTGAATACTGGAGTTCAGGTGTGGATGGGTACCGGTACAGCATTGTGGATCTCAGCCAGAACGGCGGATTAGGCGCGGTAACAGCAGTAAAAAATGAGCTGCTGTATGCTCCTGCCTGTGAAAAATTAGCGGTGATAAAAAACACTTCGGGCACCGGTTACTGGATTGCAACCCATGAGTATCTCGGAAATAACTTTTTGTGTTATGAACTGACGGCTGCCGGCATTTCAGCGCCTGTCGTATCTGCTGTCGGCACTTCTTATGGGAGCTACAACCAGATTGGCTGTATCCGGTTTTCCCCTGATGGAACGCGCCTCGCATCGGTGCTTTCCGGGCTCGACCAGGCGGAAGTCTATGACTTTGATGCAACGACTGGCATCGTGTCGAATGCCATGAACCTGGGAACAATTACCAACGGCCTTCCTTATGTATATGGAATCGCATTCTCACCCAACGGCAAGCGGCTGTATGTAGATGAAGAAAATAATTCCAACCTGTTTCAGTTTGATCTTGATGCGGGCACCTTGGCTGATATCATAGCCAGCAAAACAGTGGTAGGCACTACTAATTCTTACGCAATGCAAACTATGCAACTTGGACCTGACGGCAAGTTGTATATCTGCCGAAATGGTTCAAGCAGCCTCGCAGTGGTCAACGATCCTGATGTGGCGGGCACGGGTTGCAATTTTGTGAATTACGGCTTTACGCTCGTGAACGCCTCCTGCGTTTATGGGTTGCCTGGCCTGATAGAAAGTGTTTTCGTCAATGATCCTCCTCAGCAGGTGAATATTTCATCCAGTGATACCGATATCTGCGAAAAATTCTGCATTAACTTCTTCGATCAGTCACTGAATAATCCGACGGGATGGTTCTGGCAATTTCCGGGTGGCTCACCTGCTTTATCAC
>JBGAWA010000002.1:0-92805 GCA_044227805.1 Chitinophagales bacterium
TTGTATATTTAACAATCTAAATTCAAATGTCATGAAGCAAATTTGCTTGTCAGCAGTTCTTCTTCTCTGCTTTGTGCGTTACTCAACAGCACAGTACTACACTCAGTATTTTGATGGTGCAGACACTATTTGCAATTCTAATATGTATTTAGCTTCAGTTTGCATCTCCATTGACAATGACAGCACAAATATTTGGCAAATTGGTATTCCGCAGAAATCAATTTTTGATGCGGCTGCAACATATCCCAACGCTTTGCTAACAGACACCATCAACTATTATCCCCCCAACAATTCCTCAAGTTTTCAATTTACATATGTCCCATGGTACAATTGGGGGATATTAGCAATACAATGGAAACAAAAATTGGATATGGATTCGGGATGGGATGGTGGTAAAATTGAGTTTTCAGTTGACTCGGGTATGACTTGGCAAAATGCCTTTAATAACCCGTATGTTTATAATTTCTATGGTTTTCAACCGGCAAACGCTGACACGCTGCCTAATGGTGATTTCGTTTTTAGCGGCACGGACAGTTCGTGGAGAGATATTTGGTTGTGCTATGATTTGACATGGTTATCGTTTAACGACAGCATTACCGTTCGGTTTACATTTACATCAGATTCCGTAAACAACAATAAAGAAGGATGGATGATTGATAATTTGATTTCGCATATGACCATCATTCACACCGTTAAGGAAGTTGAACAGGAAAACTATTTCAATGTTTATCCTAACCCTGCCAGTAACATAGTTCATATTCAAGCACAAAAAATAATGGACTATCATATCATTGAAACAATGGAATTGGTGGACGCATTAGGATTAGTGGTTGATCAATGGACAAACATTCCTACAAAGTTTTGGTTTGACACAAGCAAGTATAATGACGGAATGTATTACTTGAAAATAAGGACCAACCTTCAATCAGAAACACTTCCCATTGTAATCAGCAAATACTAAATGTGAAATGCGTAGGGTTGGTTTTATACTTGCTTTGCTTTCGCTTTTTGTAGTAAGCTTTAACAGCAAGTTTAAGTTAACACCCTACAAATTTCCCGAACCGAAGTTTTTTCCTAAGATGCCTGTTGCAGTTAACAACCCTGTAACAGTGGAAGGCGCCAATTTGGGGAAGCAGCTTTTTTACGACCCAATTTTAAGCTCAGACAGCACAATTTCATGTGCCAGTTGCCACCATCAAAAAGCAGCTTTTAGTGATTCGCCCAACTCTTTTAGCAAAGGCAGAAACGAAGCATTGATGAAAAGAAATACAATGGCACTTTTCAACCTTGCCTGGTATCCGGCATTCTTTTGGGACGGCAGAGCGTCAAGTATTGAGGAGCAGGTTTTTCATCCGGTAAGGGAATACGACGAAATGAACCTTGACTGGAAAATTGCCGGCAAACGGCTTGAGCGGAACAAGGTTTACAAAAAGCAATTCAATGAAGTTTTCGGCAGTTCAAAAATTGACAGCGTTCAAATCAGTAAAGCAATTGCACAATTTTTACGGACACTTCTTTCCTATCAATCAAAATACGATCAGGTAATTGAAGGAAAAACGCTTTTCACAAAAGATGAGTATGAAGGGTTTGGCTTAGTAAACGACCAGACAAAAGGCGATTGTATTCATTGCCACATCACAGACGGTGATGCATTAGGAACGGCGTTGGTTTTTAGCAACAATGGACTTGACGCAATTACAGACGCAAATGATTACAAAGACAAAGGACGCGGTGCGGTAACAGGCAAGACAATCGACAACGGAAAATTTATGGTTCCTTCTTTACGCAATCTTGCGTTCACTGCCCCTTACATGCACGACGGACGATTTGAAACTTTAGAAGACGTAATCAATTTTTACAGCGAAGGGCTTCAACAAAGTGCAAACATTGATTCCAAGATGGAGTTTGTTCATCAAGGCGGTGCAAAGTTGACCAGTGAAGACAAGAGAAAAATAATAGCTTTCTTGTTGACACTTTCGGACAGTTCATTTATTGCAAATCCTGAATTCAGTAATCCATTTGGCAGTCCATAAAACCGATTCTTGACACTGCAGGACTTCTCTGCCCCCACTTAGTCCGGTAAAGACCAACATCGACGAGGTGCTCACACTCCGTTGGCCGCACGATCGCTAAATTGTGTGGCGTTTGATGAAATAATGCTGCGTCGAAAACTCTTAACCGATCTATGATCATCACGTATCAGGATCTTTCAATGGGAAAGAACAGGTTAATGAAACATAGCAGAAGTGAAGCCCTTTTAGCTGTAGCTTAATATTGCCCATATTATTGCAACAGTCATTGTTTGCCGCCGTCCTTTTTACCGCACATTTGAGTAAAAAAACCTACATTTGCCCCTCTCCATAAATTTTTTGAATGCAATACAACACGCAGCGTCCCAAGCTGTTAATCAGCGAATATGGACGTATTATACAAAACATGGCTCGCGAAGCTGCCAAAATTGAAGACCGCGAAAAGCGCAATGCCACCGCCAGGGTGATTATTGAACTGATGAGCCAGGCCAGCCCAGCTTTCAAGAGTATTGAAGAATATAAGCACAAGCTCTGGGATCATCTGATTATGATCAGCGATTTCAAACTGGTGGTTGATTCACCGTATCCCTTTCCTGACCGCACGTCTATCGTGGTTAAATCTGACACGCCACTGCCTTATCCGAAGCATAAGATCCGCCACCGCCACTACGGTAGAAATCTTGAAACACTGATTGCCAAAGCAAAGGACATGGATGAAGACAAGCGCCGCAGCCTGGCTATGGTGGTTGCCAATTACATGAAACTGGTATATGCCAACTGGACGAAAGAAACCGTAAGCGATGAGTCTATCAGGCAAGATCTGGAAATCATTTCCGGCGGAGTGCTTCAGCTGGATAAGAACGTTACACTCGATAATCCGGTGGCTGCGGCACCGCAACGCCCGATGGGATATGTGCCTCCCCGCAAACAGTTCGGCAAAGGGTTTAAGAAAAACCGACCGTTCAATGCAGGGCAGGGCAATAACGGAAACCGTTTTATCAAACGGAAAAAGAACTTCTAACCGCTCCTTTTTTACTGGTGTTGGAATCCTTCCTCTTCAACGGCGAAGGATTTTTTTATGCTCAAGGGATAGCGTAACGGTACTCACGATAAACAACGCTGAACCGACCTATCGAAAGAAGAGGAAGAATCATGTAAATATTTTGCTATCTGCGTAAGTGTTTTATCCACTGCTGATCGTACCGTAACTAAATACCGGAGACGACAATATTATTTTCGAAGTAGTATCTTTCCGCTTTCCAATTAATAAGCAGCAACTCCATATCATCGCTGCACAATAAAATTCAACACAACAATCATTCGGCCATACAGTATGGATGCATTTAAAATTGAAGGAGGGGCAAGGCTAAAAGGCACAATCGTTCCACAGGGCGCTAAGAATGAAGCGCTGCAGATCTTGTGTGCCACGCTCCTCACCGATCAGAAAGTGGTGATCTCCAATATTCCCGATATCAGCGATGTGAACATGCTGATTGAGTTGCTTGCGGATTTTGGGGTGGAAGTGAAATTATTGAGTAAAGGGAAATATTCCTTTCGTGCTAAAAATGTTGATCTGAATTTTCTCTATACGAAGGAATACGCCAGGAAGGCATCAAAGCTGAGGGGTTCCATTATGATACTGGGCCCTTTGCTCGCGAGGTTTAAAAAGGCCTACATCCCTCGTCCGGGTGGCGATAAGATAGGAAGAAGAAGGCTTGACACTCACTTCCTGGGGTTTGAAAAGTTAGGTGCGAAGTTTCATTTTGATGTGAAAGGCAATTCTTTCACGGTAGATGCTTCTTCATTGAAAGGCACTTATATGGTGCTCGATGAAGCTTCTGTCACCGGTACCGCCAATATTGTGATGGCAGCCTGCCTTGCCCAGGGAACGACTACCGTATTCAATGCAGCCTGTGAGCCGTACATACAGCAACTTTGTAAAATGCTCATCAGCATGGGCGCAAAAATATCTGGGGTTGGCAGCAACCTGTTAAAGATAAAAGGCGTGGATTCTTTGGGTGCCTGTGAACATTGCATGCTCAGCGACATGATTGAAGTCGGAAGCTTCATAGGCCTTGCTGCCATGACACAATCAGCCTTGCTGATTAAAAACGCGCAACCCGAGCACCTCGGGATTATTCCGCAGACCTTTGAAAAGTTAGGTATTCAGCTGGAAGTGCGTGGTGAAGACATTTTTATCCCGGAACAGGCATCATATAAAATACAACCCTTTATTGACGGCAGCGTCCTTACCATTGCCGATGCCACCTGGCCCGGATTGACGCCGGACTTGTTAAGCGTGATCCTCGTGGTAGCCACACAGGCGAAAGGAACGGTACTCATTCACCAGAAGATGTTTGAAAGCAGGTTGTTTTTTGTCGATAAACTGATTGACATGGGCGCTCAGATCATTCTTTGCGATCCGCATCGTGCGGCCGTAATTGGCTTGAACCGGCAGCAGCCATTGCGTGGTATATCCATGACTTCGCCAGATATTCGCGCCGGTGTTGCCCTGCTGATCGCGGCGATGAGTGCTGAAGGCGTGAGCACTATTCATAACATCAATCAGATTGACCGCGGCTATGAACGCATCGACGAAAGGCTGAACGCTTTAGGAGCCCAAATTAAAAGGGTATGATGCTGGAAATGCCATGATAAATACCGCAGGTCTTTTTTCTTTTGCAATAAATACAGCTCCATTCCTGTATCAGCAGCCGTAAGCATACTATAGCGCTATCCAACCCTTACCCATAAAAATCAAAATCTTTTCGATCCTGTTGAAAAATAAAAACCTCCTCCTCGCTGCCATCGTTTTAATCATTATTGCAGCAGTTGCCTATAAGATTTATGATTACTATAAAATTCTCGATTTTGCCAATGGCGATCAAATCGGAGAACTGCTGTATCCTGATCCGGATGGTAAGCCCTTGCCGCTTTCATCACTGAAGGGTAATATAGTGCTGGTGCAATTCTGGGCGGCCTGGTGCGGGCCCTGCAGAATGGAAAACCGTGAATGGGTGGAGCTGTACCAAAAATACCACACCGCGAAGTTCGCTGAGGCGGAGGGCTTTGATATTTACAGCATTTCACTCGACTACAACAGGAACTTCTGGCTGCAGGCGATACAGCAGGATGGCCTGATATGGCCTAATCATGTGAGTACGTTGCAAGGCTGGAACTCCGAAGTGGCACAGCGGTTTGGCGTGCGTTCTATACCTGCGGGTATTTTGATTGACCAGGATGGGATGATTATCGGAAGTAATCTGCTGCCATACCAGGTGAAAAGGATACTCGAGAAGCGCCTGGCCAAATAATGATGAAGAGTGTATTGGCATATTGTTCAGAATGGTAATATTTCTCCCTCATGATCTGTCAGCATCCTGAATGACTGTACTATCTTTTCATACACTGTTTCATTGCTTTTATTTACGATCAACCTGCCATCAACCTGCCGTACCCTGGTCAGTTCACCCATTGTACCGGTGGTAAAAACGATATCTGCATTGTACATTTCCGTTAAGGAGATATTTTTTTCGGCAACAGCAATCCGGTGCTGCTCCGCAATGGCCAGCACTTTACGGCGGGTGATGCCCGGAAGGCAGGCGTCTGCATGCGGCGTGAGCAGTGTTTCTTTTTTCAGCATGAAAATATTGCAGGCGTTTGTTTCGGCAACAAAGCCCAGGTTGTCCAGCATGAGGGCATCATCAGCACCGGCTATATTCGCTTCAATTTTTGCAAGAATATTATTGATGAGGTTATTGTGATGAATCTTTGAATCAATATGCATGGGTGAATTTCTGCGAACCGAAGATGTAATCAGGGCAATGCTTTCATCACCATACACGGGCTTTTTCCATTCGGCCAGTACAATCAGTGTGCATCCTTTCTGATTCAGCCGCGGATCCATGCCACTGGTAATTTTTTCGCCGCGCGTAAGTGTGAGCCGGATATGCACTCCATCGCGCATCTTGTTTGCCTGTAAAGTTTCGAAGATCGCTTGCTTGATTTTTTCCGTACCGGGAATTTGCTGAAACATCAGGGCATGCGCGCTTTCCTGCAGTCTTGTGAGGTGCTCCTGCAGGCAGAATATCTTGCCGTTGTAAACCCGCAGGCCTTCCCACACCGCATCTCCGCCCTGCACTACTGAATCAAACACGGAGATCCCGGCTTCCCGACGGGGAAACAATTTGCCGTTGATAGAAACAAGGATGTTTTCATTTAGCGGGTTGAACTGCTGTTGCATGGCGGAGTGTTTATGGAGGGTTGTAAATTAATTTCGGAGGGAATGGCGGTAAAGAAAATCATAATAGGGCTTCGCTTCCGTATAAATCAGTTGCAGATGTTCCGGCAGCACCCCGCTTTCTTCTTCCGGGGAAGAGAAACAGGTGGAACGATGTACGCTGCCATACCAGTGTCTCGCCCACACACCATCTTCCGCCCGTGCGCCGGCCTTCCATTGCAGCATGGCAGACTGAAAAGGGATGCCGATATTATCGCAAACTGCCTGCAGCATGTGCCGCGGGTTTTGCAGCACTTCATTTGAATCAATCACCAGCCGGTGATAGTTTCTCTCTGCAAGCAAATGATAGAGATCAAAGCTCTGTCGGATGCCGATGTCGCTGATGGTGGGCCTGTCAATTACTTTCGCGTAGGAAGTCAATACCCGCTTCGGATCGCGGATGAGCAGCAGGTTGTAGGTCTGCGATAAAAAATCTGTATCCAGGCTGATGAGATGATGAGTCATCTGTTTACAGAAAAGAACAGGCTTGTCACAACTGCCAAGTATAATATCGCGAATCACCTTATGACCGTCCTGTTCCAGCGATTGTAATATTTCTTCCCTTCCCGGATGCGGTAAGCCGGTCTCCCGCAGGTAATGGGCATACAACGGTTCATCGAACACCCTTGTATCATCCCGCTGTGCAAAGGAATACATCATAGCCGTTGAAATATTTCGCGGCCCGCTCCATAAATTGATGCGTTTAATAGAGAGCATTCAACAAAGCTATTATAGAGAATGGAATTTTTTGAAGATAGAAAACATGGATGACCTCGTATAGGAGAGTTGCGGCCATACTGAATTTTTTAAACCCACATTTTGCAGCTCAAAACGGCAACGGGTTTAACCCCGACGTAGAACTGCTTAGGGTTTGCGAAACATTTTCTTTTCTTGAAAAAGATGAGCAAACCCTTAGCAGTTCTCAGTCGTAGCGAAGCGGGATTTTTCTACTGAAAAATCCGGGTTAAATTGAATAATCCCGGTTTAAACAACAGCGGCACGGAAGGAATTCCGTGCCGCTGCAAAAAAAGTAACCAGGTATCACCGGATCACTTCCACCATTTTCATGCTTTGCAGATTATCTGCGTAAAAACCGACAAAATATTTTCCGTTGGGCAATGCGGAGATATCCAGCTGAAAAAGATCTCCCGGGGCTACATGCCTTTCATTGACGGAAACGGTTTGGCCAAGCATGTTTAAAATTCGAACCGTTGCATTCACTTCTTCTGTACCCTCATACTGCAAGGTTAAGTTGTTGGTGGCAGGATTGGGGTAGAGGGTAATCAAGGATTGATCAGCTGTCAGCCATTCATCAGACGACTCCACCCGGAAAGCAGTATTGCTTGTATAAACATGCAAGGTGTAACATTGTGTCGTATTAAATACGCCGCTCGCTCCATACACCTTGACTAAGTAAGTTCCAACCACACTGGTATTATAAATCATGCTTTCATCATTGGTGCCTCCTTTTTTGGAAGCGGCCACTGATACTCCGTTTGGATCGTACAGCGCAATATTATAGTTGGCCGGCAGGGTGGTGAGTGTAACTTTAATGTTTTTCGCAGCACTGCTGTTTGAAAATGAAAACCAGTCAATATCCGTTGTACTGCTGATTTGAGATTTCAGATCCACATTTGTTGCAATAGCCGCCGCAGTAGTTTTTGAATTATTCGGCTCAAGGCTTTCTGTACATACAGATACGTTGGTAGTGGTGAAGTTGACAGAACCTGAATAAGCTGAGGTGGCTCCACCGGAACATACGGTTTGCACCTGGAATTCATACTGTGTTGCTGCGGTTAATGCTGAAACAGCTTTTGTAGCAGTGGAAGCTGTTGTGGTCGACCAGGTGGATGTGCCAACCTGCCGATAGTGAACATTGTAGCTTGTCGCGCCACTCACTGCGGTCCAGTTAAGCGTTGCTGTTGTGTTAGTAATGGCAGTAACATTTAATCCTGCCGGAACACCGCAGGATGTGCCACCCGATGTACCGATACCCACGGCATACCACGCATTCTTAACCTGCACAACTTCATTGGAGGTTGATCCATAAAGATCTGTGGCCGCATTGATGCAGGCCGTTCTCCAGTCGGCATATTGTGAGGTAGGAGTAAGATAAACGGTTTGTGTGCGGTAGATGATCTGGTCGGCGGCGGCAAGGCCGATTCCGGTCACGTTGTAAGCGTTGCCAATATCATTGGTGCCACTGCCACCGGTAACCAGCAGGTAAAACATAAAGTTGCCTACGCCGCTGTTTGTGTGTACACCGCCGTTGTCTGCTGAACTTGATGTCCAGTAAGTGCCAAGGTAAGTGTCAGGATCACTGTAGGCATTCGGATTCGACATATTGCGAATGCCCCAGTTCATATCATTGCTCAGCAACCAGTTGATATCGGATGGCTTTGCCCAGAACTGTACGCTTTTTCCCATAATGTCACTCAGGCTCTCATTCATCGCGCCGGATTGATAGCTGTAATTAAGGTCGCAGGTATATTGTGTTACACCATGCGTCAACTCATGTCCGCAGACATCAATGGCCGTAATACCTGCACCACCGCTGCCAAGATTCCCGAACAGCATTTCCGCACCATCCCAGCCGGCATTGTAACTCTGTGAAGGATCATTTACATAACTG
This sequence comes from Chitinophagales bacterium, assembly GCA_044227805.1. GTDB lineage: Bacteria > Bacteroidota > Bacteroidia > Chitinophagales > UBA10324 > JACCZZ01. The sequence continues at coordinate 8,942 of JBGAWA010000002.1, forward strand.
TACAAAGCAATGCCGGCATTGTTCAGGCTGTTTCGGTTGAAGTTGGTGAGATAGAATGAATAAGTTGATGATACGCCGTAATGTGCATCCAGGGCATATTTATCCTGGCCGGTCAGTGTCCAGTTGGGTGATGAAGAAGAATAGTCACTACCGCTGCTTTTTAAAGTGATAACACCATTTCCTTTTGTGTAATCGCGCAGGCGATAGTTGCTTCCGTTGAGATCACTGTGAATGGTTTGTGTGCCACTGTATGCGGTGGCCGCTGTACCGGTAGCATCAGAATGATACAGCCGGTCGGCGGTGCCAAGAATTTTTCCGGTCTGTGCGTCTATATAAATATCTGCCCGGCTCAGCGGACGTTGCGCATAGACATTTACTTTGTACGCTAGGTGCAAGCCATTCGGGTCAATCTCTTCTCCGGCATTGTACCAAACCAAACTGGAGGCAGGGTAGTAGGTAGCGTTAACGTCGGCGGTTTGATTTTTCAGCCGTTGTTCCATCGCCTCGTCCTGCCACATATATTTTTCCGCACTAACAAATGAGATGGCACTTTGTATCGCTTCGCTTTCGCTTAATTGAGCTGGTTTATTGGCAGTTGTTTGCGGATCGAACTCCATGACGATCTTGCCGCTCATCCCTCTGATCATCCCATCCTTGGTATGTACAATGAACATGGAATGTTCTACCGGATATCCGAGATAGGTCTGGTAATAGCGATAATGTATTTCGCCGATCTGATCCTGTTCCGCATTCATCAATATCAGGTTACTGTTTGAATTTAATCCCAGCAGGGCATTCAACTGAGATGCGTCAAAACTCACCCGCTGCGATGGCGGCAGCTCGGTGAAATGATTTGACAAGCCGCGCTCATTAACGAGCAACTGGTAAAAATTGTTTTGTGCAAAGCCATTACTGAAAATGATAATGGCCGCCAGCGTGAGCAAATGTTTTTTCATGGATTTAATGGGGGGTTTAGGGGAGCCGCAAATTAACTTATTTTTTAAAGCTCCTCTATTCAGATGTCATAGATTGCCGTTGTGCAAACTAAAAATTGCCGCTGATCATCATATGATATATGTTTCACATAACAGGATCGACGGTATGCAAAAGGAACCGGTTGCATACTTGACAGAAGCGACTACGCTGCAAAAGATAACCAAGTTACAAATGTATTGCCCTGTTGGCGGTTGCGGCAAGACAGGCTTCGCGAAATGCTTCCGTGTAGGTGGGATGCGCATGGCTGGTGCGCGCAATATCTTCAGCGCTGGCCCTGAATTCCATAGCCACCACCGCTTCGGCAATCAGATCGGCAGCGCGCGGGCCAATCATGTGCACGCCCAGTATTTCATCGGTGTCCTCATCGGCCAGCACTTTGATGAAACCATCCATTTCATTCGCAGCACGGGCGCGGCCACTTGCTTTAAATGGAAACGATCCTTTTTTATGCGCCCGGTTGTTGTTGATCAATTCCTGTTCTGTATAGCCAACCGCGGCTACTTCCGGCCAGGTATATACTACACCCGGAATGAGAAGGTAGTTGATATGCGGTTTTTGTCCGGCCAGCAATTCTGCCACCATTACACCTTCTTCTTCCGCTTTATGTGCGAGCATGGCACCGCTGATTACATCGCCAATAGCATAAATTCCGGGCACGGAAGTTTCGAGCTGCTCATTAACACTGATGCGTCCTTTTTCATCTGTCTGCAGTCCTGCCTGCTCAAGACCTAATGCATCTGTATACGGTCTTCTTCCAACGGCCACCAGGCAATAATCGGCAGAAAGGGTTATTTCTTTTTCCGCTTCACCCATGGAAACTTTTGCGGGAGCAGATAGTTTTTCGGCAGTAACCGTAGCGGTTTTATTGTCGGCTGCTGCGCCGGTGACTTTATGCGAGAGATAAAATTCAATGCCTAAATTTTTTAGGCAGCGTTGCAGCTCTTTGCCCAGCTCACGATCCATATTCGCGATCAGCGAATCGAAATATTCTACCATCTTCACCTTCGTACCAAGCCGTGCATATACGGAGGCGAGCTCACAGCCGATGACACCACCGCCAATCACGATCATTTCCTTTGGAATTTCCGGTAGTGCCAATGCTTCCGTAGAAGTGATGATGCGAGACTTGTCGATCGTGATTCCGGGAAGTGATGACGGCTTGGAACCGGTGGCAATGATTATTTTTTTACCTTCAATTTCCTCTGTTGTCCCGTCCGGTTTCCTGATGGCGATTTTATTTTTTGTGACGAAACTGCCATGTCCGGTATAAACATCGATTTTATTTTTCTTCATCAGGAAATTCAACCCCGCGGTATTGGCTTTCACCACCTGCTCCTTCCTGGCAATCATCTGTGAAAAATCGACGGAAAGATTTTCAATGTTGATACCATGTATTTTAAATTGATGGGCAGCATGGTGATAATGCTCTGAGGAGTCGAGCAATGCTTTCGAAGGAATGCATCCTACATTGGTGCACGTGCCGCCCAAAACCGGGTATTTTTCAATGAGGGCGGTTTTCATTCCCAGCTGCGCGCAGCGGATGGCTGCTGCATAACCTCCGGGCCCGGAGCCAATCACTGCTACATCGTATTGATTCATATTAAAAATTGTGTCGGTAAAGTTATCCTTTCACGGAATGATATCAAACAACAGGAGCCGCTGAAAGCTTGCCGCTGTTCTAACCCTTAAACCCACATTTTGAAGTTCAAAACGGCAATGGGTTTAACCCCGACGTAGAACTGCTTAGGGTTTGTGAAACATTTTCTTTTCTTGACAGATTGAGCAAACCCTTAGCAGTTCTAAGTCGCAGCGAAGCGGGATTTTTCCACTGAAAAATCCGGGTTAAACCGCATTGAATAGTTTTGATGCAGAAGCACAGCAGGATTTTTCCATTGAAAAATCAGGGTAGCATTTACTGCGTACCGATAAATACAAATGCAGGCGGAATGTTGATGAGCTCAAACTGTACCTTAACGTGCGGAAAATATTTTTTATAGCGGCGGTATTGAATGATGGAATAGGAGTATTGAATAAAGATGGTTTGCTTATCTGCAATTTCATGAATCGCTTTCATGATCCGGTCACATTCTGATTCCGGCAGAATCCCAAATGGGATAGATGATACAATGTAGGTTATTCCGTTATGTGGATCATCGCGGATGTGATCCTTAATGTGGGCGGCTGATTCATTGTACACCTGCAGCCGTTTATCCTGCAACTTTTCCAGGTCCTTACAAAAGGCAGCATTCACTTCGAATGCGTAGAGCGTCGCATCCTGTCGCATAAGGTGTAACAGGTCATCGGTAATACGCCCGTTGCCAGGTCCCAATTCAATAATCCGTGTTGCATGGGTGAAATCAATGTTGCTGATGATTTTCTTTACGAGCCGGGGAGAGCTAAAGGCAACGGCGCCGGAAGTCTTAAAGGATTTGAGTAGTTCAGATGCCACGGCGCGGGATTCAGAAAACGGTTGTTGGAAAAGGTAATGTGAGCATTCGGTTCGTAGGTGGTTATTCTGCACTCAGGATTTCCATACAGTTCACAACTGCAGCATTACTTTAACAGGATCATTACCCATCAGCAACAACTCCGGTTTTTCGAGCAGTTCCTTCACTCTTACCAGGAAACTCACCGACTCGCGGCCATCGATTGTCCGGTGATCATAACTCAGCGCAAGGTACATCATCGGACGTATTACAATCTGACCATCCATCACTACCGGGCGTTCCTGTATTTTATGCATGCCAAGAATGGCAGCTTGCGGTATATTGATAATGGGTGTTGACATCAGTGAGCCAAACACTCCGCCATTGGTGATGGTAAATGTTCCGCCGCTCATTTCTTCCAGGGATAGCTTGTTCTCTCTGCCGCGTTTTGCAAGATCGGCCACGCGGCTTTCCATCTCCGCAAATGAAAGCGATTCGGCATTGCGTATCACCGGCACCACCAATCCTTTCGGTGTTGAAACCGCTATTGAAATATCGCAGTAATCATGATAAATGAGTTCATCACCATCAATAAAAGCGTTCACCGAAGGCCATTCCTGCAAAGCATAGCACGCAGCTTTGGCAAAGAAACTCATGAAGCCAAGACCGACTCCGTGTTTTTCTTTAAACGCATCTTTGTACCGGGCACGGATGTCCATGATCGGCTTCATATCCACCTCGTTGAATGTGGTGAGCATGGCTGTTGTGTTTTTTGCCGCCACCAGGTGTTTACTGATTGTTTTGCGAAGAGTGCTCAAAGTAACCCTTCGTTCCTCACGGGTAAATAATTTTTTTTGTTCAGGCTGACCATTTCTGATGGCCATGATAACATCTGCCTTGGTTATACGGCCATTCTTACCGGTTCCATGCTCCACTTCCACCGCCGTTTCCCGCATCATCTTTTCCGCGGCCGGTGAAGCAACATTTTTCACATAAGTATCTTGGTCCGCCGGATTGGGGCTGCTCTTTTCCTTAGCCGCCTCTTTCTTCTCTTCTGTCTGGGCGGCAACAACTGTTTTTTCTTCTACTGCCACATCTGTATCAATCCGGCAAACAAGGTCTCCTATGGCCAATGTGGCCCCTTCCTCCGCAACAATCTTAAGCAGACCGCTTTTTTCAGCTGCCAGCTCAAATGTCGCTTTCTCAGATTCCAACTCACAGATCAACTCATCCTGTTGCACGATGGCGCCATCTGTTTTTAACCACTTGGCAAGCGTTACTTCATTGATTGATTCACCAACAGAAGGCACTTTTATTTCTAATTGCATGTGATAATATTCAATGGTTTTGGGAATGCATGCCGCATTTTCTATCCGCTTTACTCAATTTACAAAGATGGCTTCTATGCTAACCGGTAAAAAATGCAGCACAAAGTTACCATACATTTTTAGTTTTCATCACTGGTGGTCTGGCAGAATTGGATGAATGGATGAATAGCCTCGTGTATGTTACTCAACAGCATGAAGTCCCATAGAATGCAGGCACAGTCATCCGGGCTGCTCACAAAATATAACGGGCAGAGAGCGGAATAAAATTATTGCGGAACCGCCTTTCTCTTTTGTTCATCTTCCGGCCCGAAGTGCCCTACATAAGCTACCATCGCAATGCCCAACGCAATTAATATTAGATTTTTAATGATATAATGACCGGCAAGGGTAGGTACCAAAAACGCTTTCCACGTATATTCAGGTAATAACACCAATGGGCCAAAGGTGGTGATCATGTGTGGAATCAATAAATATAAGGCAAGCCGCTCCAAGCCCGGAAACAGGAACGCTATGCCGATCGCAATTTCATAGTAAGCGAAAAACAACATGAACCCGTGAAAAGGGATGAACCAAACAGTCATGGACCATAGTTCCTGTACCAGCCCTTCCGCCGGGCTTAAACCCAATACTTTCAACAAGCCAAATCCGAAATACACTATAAAAAAGGAAATTCTTGCCAGCGGGATACAGATCTTTGCCAGAAATTTTAAGCCTTTTGTTTCAAATGTTGTCATGGGAGGAATCGTTCTGCTGCAACAAAGTAACTACTGTAACGTCAAAGTAAGAAAGAATCCAACAAGTATTTGATGACGTAATTTGATGCTAAGGCTTTACTGCATCCGCCAAAGAAGATAAATTGCATTATTACTGTTCATCCCAACATACAATGAAATCAGGACGCGATATTTTCCGGTTGAAGCCACACTCGCTGATCAAATTCATAAAATATCTCCTGCTATATAGTGGACTTACTTATTCCGACAGTAATGCGCAATCAATAATGTGTTATCAACTGCCTGTACAGACAAGCATCCGGGCCATTGCCTGCTTGAATGATTCCTCCCTTTGGTTTGCCGGATCAGGCGGGTATTTTGGTTACACGGACAATAACGGAAGGCAATGGTACATTGATTCCATAAAGATTGATACACTGCGTCCGGATTTCCGTTCCATGGCTGTTCTGGATGAACATACCATATTGCTGTTGAATGCGGGAAGCCCCGCCTATATATTGAAATCAACCGATCAGGGCAGAACCTGGAAGATCGCCTATGAGAATAGCCGGAAGGAAATATTTTTTGATGCTATGCGATTCAGTGATGCTGAACATGGCTTTGCTGTTGGTGATCCCATCGATGGCTGCTTTACTTTAATGATGACCGATGATGGGGGCGATCACTGGAAGGAAGCCGGCTGTGGAAATTTGCCCGAAGCAGCAACCGGTGAAGCATGCTTTGCGGCCAGTAATACCTGCCTGGAAATTATTGGCAGCCATAGCTGGATCGGTACGGGCGGTGCACAGTCCCGCGTGCTTTCTTCCACCGATCATGGTAACACCTGGCATTTTACCAATACGCCGGTCATAAAAGGAAAGCCCTCCACCGGCATTTTTTCAATAGATTTTTATGATCAGCAACATGGAATTGCAGCAGGCGGAAATTATGAAGAGCCATCCATGAACGTAAACACAATAGCTATCACCGCCAATGGAGGCAAACGCTGGCAGACGGTTGTGGCAAATGATCAAACGGGTTATACTTCCTGCATTCAGTATCGGCCATACGCCTGTGCCAAAACATTGCTGCGTACATCACCATCCGGTATGTTTATCTCCAATGATGGCGGCAAAAACTGGTCAGCCATAAAAAACGGGGAAGGTAACATAGAACAATGTAGTTTGTTCAACCCGTAGTAATGCTTATTCATTGAATAAAGGGAATTTTTCATTGAAAAATCCTGGTTACATCTAAACAATCACCCATGTGATGGCCTTCCGGAAAAATCACTTTCCGTACAATTAAATCACCCTATATTAGCAGTTAAGATGAAAAGGATTATTTCCGTAACCATGCTTTTCGTTTTCCTGATGTCAAACATCGGGGTGGCGGCAACGCTGCATTATTGTGGAGGAAACCTATGTTCGATTGACTTCTTTTCGTCTTTCAAGAATCCTTGCAGGTGCGAAAAAATGAATATGATAAGGGATTGCTGCAAAGACAAAACAACATACCTTAAAGTAAAGAGTGATTTGACGACTACCAATTCGTATATGATTAAAATTGCTTCACAAAAAGCGCTTCAAAACAATGTTCCGGCTTCCGGGGAAGCTTCTTTTACACGGGTACAATTTACTACCGCCGACTTCTATCATCCGCCACCATTCAAACCCAAAGCTCCGGTTTATTTGTTGGACGGCGCTTTTTTAATCTGATATGCAAAGAACTATTGCCGCCATTTTTGGACGGCTTTGGGCTTTTATGCCTTGTGGCATTCAATGCATGTCGCTGTTTAATCTTTCATTAGTTAAGAATCAAATAACAAGTTTCATCACCCTTAAAATCCAAATCAAAAATGAACAAGTTCATTTTACTTTCAATCGCTTTACTGTTTGTGATTACGATTTCCAATGCACAAACACCCATGCAGTTTGCTGGGGTGGACTGCAACGGTGCTACTGTTGATATGTTTGCTGACCTTGATGCCGGCAAGGCTGTTATCCTCCATTTCTATATGCCCAGCTGTGGTAGTTGTCCGCCGCCAGCGCAAAAAATTCAAACCATGGCTAACAACATTAATGCAATGTATCCGGGCATGGTAAAGGGATTTGCTTTTCCTTTTCAGAATAGTACTACCTGCAGTTATTCGGCTGGCTGGGTCTCATCAAACAATTTGGGAACCCTGTATCAACCCATGGACAGTGGTGCAACACAAGTAGCCAACTACGGCGGTTTCGGAATGCCAACAGTAGTGTTGCTGGGCGGTTCAGGGGATAACAAGCGCGTGATGTTTTCCACGTTGAGTTTCTCTACCAGTGACACCACCATGATGAGGGATTCCATCCTCGCTATGCTTAATGGTTCAACCGGCATTAACGATTTGCCAGGCAGTGTTGCTTCGTTCAAGGTGTTTCCCAACCCGGCAAGTGACAATGTTTTTATCAATATTGATTTGAAAGAAACAACGAACATGCAGATTGATGTTACTGATATCACCGGAAAGCAGATTGCCGTTATCATGAATGAAATTCAAGGTGGACTGGTATCCAGGCAATACAGCCTTGCTATGTTACCCAGTGGAAATTATTTCATCCGCTTACTGGCAAACGGCAAAACCGCAACACAGAAAATCACCGTTACACATTAACCGTGAATAAATTGATCATCCGCCAATCGGTTTTATCAGCAGTCATCTCCATGACGACTGTTGTCACCACTCATGCTCAGCCATATTCCATACTACCCAACGACAGCATTGTGCTGACCGGCGCATTGGATGATTTACAGACACTCAGTATCCAACAGCAAAACATTTCATCTGATACGTTGCATTTGAAATGGGAAAAGGTTGCTGAGAGTTTACCTGAATTATGGGATGCTGAAGTATGCGATAATACTGTGTGCAACACAACATTGGTGGACAGCGGTATGATGAATCCTGTTGCTCCGGCGGAATATGGATTGTTGTTACTTCATATTACACCTCATGAAAATGGCGGAACTGCCGTTATTCGATACGCTGTCTGGGAAACCGCAACGTCCGACTTAAAAGATACACTCACTTACATACTGTCAGTTTATAACACTTCAGCAATGGCGGAGGCAGGAATTGAAAAGTCTTTCAACTTTTCCCCCAACCCTGCCGAAAATTTTATTAGCCTCTACACCGGTTCAACAGAAGAATATTCTGTGGAAATTTTCAACACCGTTGGTGAACGCATATATTATAGACTTCTCAAAACCCAAAGGGCCGTTCACAGTTCTTCAATAAACATACAGGACTTACCAATGGGCATATACACTATTTGCATTAAGCAGCAACAGATGACTTTCAGCAGAAAATTAATAATTCAGCATTAGAATGAAACTGCTCATTTTTTTCAGGAGCTTTTTTGTGATTTCACTACTAAATGGCGAGAAGGATAAATATTTTATACATGGTGGAAATAGATTCTTCACTGAAAAATCCAGTAACAGAAGAGTAGTTTAAGATATTGATAAAAGTGAAATGTAAACGGTACATGGATGTGCCAATTGCCATACGACACAGAATTTTTTGTTTTGTTCATTCAGGAGAAATATCAATTAGGACCATGAAAGGCATAGCAGGCACCTGGCTGTGTTTCATTATGCTTACTGCAAACGCGCAATTTATCAATCAACTTGCCATACCGCCAGCACTCACCGGAACAACCTTTAATCTCAACATTCAGAATGGGATCACCCAGTTCTGTGCTGGTATCAATACGCCGACTTATGGAATCAATGGAAATATTCTTGGCCCGACACTAATTGTAAACAAATGGGATAGCATTACCCTTACTGTTACCAACTCACTCACAGGGTTTGGAAACAGCACAACCATCCATTGGCATGGTTTGCATGTTCCGGCAATGTATGACGGAGGCCCGCATCAGGTGATTTTACAAGCGGCAACATGGAGTCCTCATTTCAGGATGCTGAATAACGCCGGAACCTATTGGTACCATCCCCATGGTGACAATAAAACCGATTTGCATGTAAGCAAAGGAATTGCCGGAATGATTATCGTGAAGGATAGTGCCGAGGCTGCCCTGAACCTGCCAGGTACTTATGGAACGGATGATTTCCCCATCATCGTGCAGAGCAAGGCATTTGACATTTTACATCAGATTGCAATAGCAACAGAGGAGGATACTTTGATGATGGTCAATGGAACTCCTCATGCCTACCTTAATGCACCTGCACAAGTGGTGCGCATGCGTTTGCTGAATGGAAGCAGCAGCCGCAGTTACAATTTTGGTTTTACTGCCAATCATACTTTCAAAATGATAGCCAGTGATGGTGGTTTATTGGAGAATGCTATCACCTTAACCCGGATTTTGCTAAGCCCGGGTGAAAGGGCAGAAATATTACTGGACTTGCAAGGTGAGCAAGGGGACACCGTTTTTCTAATGGCCTTCAACAGCGAATTACCCAATGGAATTTACGGAGCGGCAACCGTTACCGGTATGATGGGTGGCAACATTCCTGGCTACCAGCTCAATCCCTTGAACGGCTCCGACTTCGGAATACTTCAGATCAATGTTGTCGCGCAATCAAGTAATCCCGTTACCAGTTTGCCTACCTATCTGGTTGCGCAATCTCCGTTCAACAATTATACAACAACAAGAACATTCACATTCTCGCCTGATACGATGATGAGTGCGGTTGGACAAGTTGCCGGACCGTTTAACATTAACGGAGCTCATTTCGACATGAACACGATTAATGTAACCACTTACCTTAACAATGGTGAGAAGTGGCACATTAAAAACAACACCGGCATTGCACATCCTTTCCATATTCATGATGTGCAATTCAATATTCTTAACGTGAATGGCGGAACGGTTCCTGAGTATTTGAAGGGTAAAAAGGATGTTGTACTGGTCATGCCGCAGCAATATGTGGAGATTGTAACCAGGTTTGAAGATTTTGCCGATGATAATATTCCCTACATGTATCACTGTCATTTGTTGCACCATGAAGATGACGGGATGATGGGAAGTTTCAGGGTGATGGATACCACAAACAACGGGATTTCTGCCCTTTCATTGGGAATTGATGGATTGAAGATTTATCCCAACCCTGCATCCGAAACGCTCAACATCACGATTCCTTCGACCGAAAAATATTCAGTTGAAATCTTTAACATATTAGGTGAAATGGTGCTTTCATCTGCTTACAACATTCAGCATTCAGTATTATTCATTCAACAGCTGCAAATCGGTTTATATTTTGTGCGGGTGAAAACGGACAAGGCCATTTCAACGCAAAAATTAATAAAGCAATAATCAGGATGTTCTATCCAGGTATTTTTTTTTGGATGGGCTCAAAGCAAATAAAGGGTATTTGAGCTGATTGGGGAATCGAATATTGGCATCGTGTATTAATGCGCTCCCTTGCGTGTTGAGGTTAACCAGAAAAAGTTATGAAAGAGGATAATCGTTCTATGCTGGGATTAAGCCTCTGTCTGATGCTAACTGCAAAAATTAGGCTCGGAAGATCATAGATAAATTCACAAGAAAGTATCTTTGCTCTGTTTATTATTTTTCATCTTACCTTTTTACCTACTCTTCTTCTATGTGTACTGCCATCTCAGTATCAGCATCCGGAGTCAATGTTGTTTCCCAATGATCTGGCAACCATCAAATCTAAAGGGTCTTGTACTATTGCTGTTCATTTCATTCAGCCTCATGCTGCCACTCTGTTGCCATGCACAGCAATCATCCTCCTGCAACTGTGCCGGCATGGCTCCTGCCGGAAAAGGAACCCTTTACATCACCGCAGGGTATAACCTTGACTGGTACACAGCCAGCGATATACATTTTAAAGATCTTACCACGGATAACTACGATTTCACCCTTTACAAGGTGAAAGCCGAAGATCGCCCGGGCCTGCAGGATGTTTTACATGAAGACATTACCATTCCGCAGTATTCTTTTCGTGGCGGCTATTGGTTCAACGATAAAAGAGACCTGGCCATTGAGATTAATTACGACCATGCAAAATATGTGATGATCCAGGATCAACGGGTACACATGACCGGTAATTTCCGCGGTGAATATTATGATCGTGACACCACCCTGGGTACTGATTTCATACGCTATGAACATACTAACGGTGCAAATTATGCCATGCTGGATCTTGTTAAGCGATGTAACTTCTGGCATGCTGCTAATCAGCGGCATTGGATCAGCGCCGTGGCAAAAGCAGGAGTGGGGTTCGTGTTGCCCCGCACTGAATCATATATTGCCGGCAGCCACCGTAACGACACCTATCATGTGGCCGGATATGTTGCCGGCATGGAAGCGGGTTTGCGGTATGATTTTCTGAAATACTTTTTTCTCGAAACTACGATGAAAGGATGTTTCGCTAATTATTCCAATGTGCTTTTATATGGTGATGGCATTGCCAGCCAGCATTGGTGGTCGGCTCAATATATTTTCACACTCGGGCTGCAAGCCCCGGTCAAAATTTTCTGAGTACAGTAAATACACTGTCTTATGAGTGCCTTCAGATGCGCAGCTGCAATCACGGCTGATGAAGTGTTGTGTGTAATGATTAAAAATAATGAACCCGGATTTTTCCATTGAAGTATCCGGGTTCATGATCAGCATCGGCACGCATTCAGTATTTCTGCGTTAAACCCACTTTTTGCAGTTCAAAACGGCAACGGGTTTAACCCCGACGTAGAACTGCTTAGGGTTTGTGAAACATTTTCTTTTCTTGACAAATTGAGCAAACCCTTAGCAGTTTTATGTCGCAGCGAAGCGGGATTTTTCCATTGAAAAATCCGGGTTAAAATGAAGCGGGATTTATGATTCAAAGATTCAAATTTAATTGGCGGCAGGTGGAGGCAACAGCACCTTATCAATTACATACACAATACCGTTTGATGCCCGCACGGATCCTACAATGTTCGCATCGCCAATCATAAATTTCCCATCCTTCCCATGTAACGTAACATTGTCGCCATTCACCATATTCAGTACCTGTCCGTCCTTCATCATGTCCACATTCAGAACACCAACCCATACATGGTATTGAAGTACATTTTGCAAATCGGCTTTCTTCTCCGGCTTTAACAAAGCGTCAACCGTTCCGGCGGGTAATTGACTGAATGCATCATTGGTAGGTGCAAATACCGTAAACGGTCCGGCATTCGAAAGGGCATCTACCAGTTCAGCAGCTTTCACCGCTGTTACCAGGGTAGAATGATCCTTGGAGCCGACCGCCACTTTTACAATATTGGGCATCGATGCATCATCCTGCACGGCCGATTGCCCGGCAGGCGCTTCCGTTGCCGCAGTGGCATTGTCGGTTGTGGTAGTTGAACTATTCTGGCAACTGTTCAGGGTTAATAGTCCTCCGACGAGAAGGGTAAACAAAAATGGTTTCATCAGGTGTGATTTTTTGTTGGCCGAAAATGCTGCACAGCGTCAACCTATAATATGATATAAATCAGGTTAAAAAATGATTATTATCATATTTAATAAATTCGTGTAAAAACAAGGATTGTCAAAAGGGTTATCTTCATCCCCTGAAATTTAATGGCTGTATGGTATCCGTTTACTGCACCCGGCAAAGCCCGTAGCATAAACCGCAGGTCAATACGCCAGTTCACCTTTCATTCAAACGCTGCTATGAAATTAACCGCTTCATTACTTCTCAGTTGCTTTACCATCCTGCAGGTGTCTGCGCAATTCGCCTACATCAACCCGAAACCTGGCTCTCAGTATAGCCATCCGCAGACGAGTATCATACTTAAAAACGGAAGTCTGCTGGACAGAACTTCTTTATCCGGCAAAAACCTGCTGGAAATCTCCGGATCATCCAGCGGAAGGCATGCATGGACAGCACGTTTATCGGACGATGATAAGACCGTGGTGATTAAACCTGCCACCGCTTTTGATTTTGGAGAAACCGTCACCGTTACAGTTCACCCTCAGTTGAGAAAAATCAGCGGAGAGAAAATGGAAGGCGCTACTTTCTCTTTTCAGATCAGGAACAAACCAACACCGGAAGACGAGATCGCTTACGCAGAAATGAGAAAGCAGTCACTGCGGGAGGTGAGGGGATACGATCCGGCAGAAAAAAATCCGGATGATATCACCTATCCGCTGGATTCGATGCCTGCTTATGTAATCAATGTCAATACTAATCCGGCGCCGGGCCAGATCTTTTACCGCAATAAGGAAGATCAGACTTCGGAAGTACCCAATACGAATTCATTTGCCACGATTATTGAGAACGATGGCACCATACTGTGGGCAAGGGATTTGGGACAATTTGGGGCTGACTTTAAACTGAATGCCAATGGCTACATGACCTATTTTGCGGATACCGCGCAATGGATGGTGCTGGACTCCAACTATAATCTTATTGATTCGGTGCGGTGCAAGAATGGATATGAACTTGAGACACAGGGGCATGATGTCATGATGTATCCGGATGGCCATGTATTCCTGATGGCCTATAATCTTCAAACAATTGACATGACTGCATACGGTGGCATTCCAAATGCAAAAGTGCAGGGATTTGTGGTGCAGGAGCTTGATGCTAATCGTGACGTAGTGTTTGAATGGACAAGCTGGGATCATTTTCTTTTCACAGATGCTAATTCGCATACCCCACTCACCAATTCACAGGTTGATTATGTACATGGAAATTCTATAGAGCGCGACTATGATGGTAACATCATCATTTCTTCCCGTAACATGGATGAGATAACAAAAATCAGCCATGAAACAGGTGATATCATCTGGCGACTGGGTGGTGAAAACAATCAATTCACTTTTGTGAATGACAATATCCCCCAGCATTTTTCCTCACAGCATGATGCCCGCCGTTTGCCGAATGGCAATATTATCCTGTTCAATAATGGAAATTACCTCTCGCCGTTGATTTCAAGTGCCAAAGAGTATAAGCTGGATGAGGTGAATAAAGTGGCAACATTGGTTTGGTTCTATGAACATCCCGATGTAAACGGATTTAAGGTTTATGGGGCGGCAACCGGCAATGCGCAACGCCTGCCCAATGGCAACACCATCATTAACTGGGGATTGATTGCACCGAATGTTGGACTGCCCAATCATACGGAAGTAGATTCCAATAAAAATATTGTGTGGGAGATGAGATTCGAATCATCGAAACAGAAATGTTATCGCATACATAAGTACGAATGGAATCCCTGCAGCCGGATTACTGGTTATACCATGAAAGTAAAAAAGATCACGCCCAATACAGCGACGGTAAGCTGGGGCGATGCGACAGGCGCCACTTCCTACAAAGTGCAGCGTCGTGTGGCAGGAACAACGGAATGGAAATCCAAAACCACTTCCTCCGGAAAATTAAAACTGAACAACCTATTGCCGGCTACTGCCTATGAGTGGCGGGTACTCACCAAATGCACAGGGTTACCGGAAAATACTTCCGCTTATTCAGTAATGGATACATTCACTACCCTTCCGTTAAAGAGTACTGAATTTTTTATGGCTGAACCACTTCAGTTAACTGTCTATCCTGTTCCGGCTACCGATCAGATTACTATTGCGGTGAGTAATGCTGAACCCTCTTCACTTACCATCCGCAATATGATCGGAGAAGTTGTTTACTTCCGAAAGATCCTGGCGGCAGAGGATGGCCCCATTCAGATTGATGTGCAGGAGTGGCCAGCCGGAGTTTATATTGTTGAAATCAATAATGGTGCGCAGTCCGCTGTGCGAAAGATGGTGAAAGAGTAAGTGGAAACTGGGGCTTTCAGTTGAATGAAAAAAAGAGAGTTGCCTCAAGTAGTGCGACTTGTAGCAAAGAGGTATCATTCAATCGAGTAGTCCGGTTACATATAAGGATAAAAAAACCTGCATTACCATAAGGCAATGCAGGTTTTTTTTGGAGGTTGCACTAATGTTGCCATCCTGAACAGTGGCACCATAAAAAAACGGGTGTTCTTACCTCATTGTTTTTAGAGCGGCATTTTTCCAAACCAAAGTGTTTTACCGCCGGACGATTCACCAAAAAACACGACAGATGTTTCTAACTCAATCGGTAAAAAGGGAAACTTGTTGTTGAGATAATACTTGCCTTGCTTGCTTACGCCGAATACGGCAGGGTCATTGATTTTGCCATTGCTGACATCTAACTTGGCCACCACCGGATACATCAGCAATTTGTATTTTGAATTGCCCAGTTCTTTCTCCGTGCGCATGCCATCTACTTCACCAATCAGCCAGTCCATGTCTTTGCCGTCTGCGGTATGAAGCATCGTTTGCATGGCAGGTGCCACTTCACTGAATTTATTTCCTTCCTGCTTATCATATCCGTATTGCGCCTTAAGCGATCCGTCGGGAGAAAACTGAAAGCACAGGAGGTCGCGGTATTGCCGTGACCCGTCGCCCTTAAGGGTGAAGTTCTGGCCAAACAGAAAAATATTTCCTTTGGGATCCACATCAAAATCACTGAGGTAGAATTTCTTGCCCTTGTAGGACGGTGACTTTTTCTGTGAGGGAGGTGTTTGCAGCTTTGCTTCGAATTCATCAAGGCTTGGCGCGCTGATAAAATCTAATTTACCGTTGCTGATCTTCGCCAGCTGAAAGCTCTCCCATTTCATGGCATCAGGATCATCAGAAGGGTTCACCACCTGGTTGAGGTATTTATCATCGCCTTTCGATGGCCCGAAGATGAAATAATCTTTATCTACCATCGCAATGCTGTTGATACTCCATACTGTATTCGGACTTTTTATACTAATCCGGTCCTTCTGTGAAGCATCATTCCCGAAACGCATGAAGGTATAATTGTTAGGAGCAGGATCGGCAACTTTGCCAAGGCCGGGTCCACCCATGGGAGCAAACAGGATGGCGAGATCGTTATTGGACAGATCATCGGCATCGGCGTCAAATTCAAGATTGGGATTCCAGACGAGTTGCGCCTGTGCCACAGTCTGAGGATACTGAAATTCAAAATCCGTTTTGTTAACCATGTCCAGATCCTTGTTAAAAACTGCCGCCAGGTATTTTTTATTAACCAGGTTGGGGTCATCGCCCTTTTGTGCTTTGGTGCCCGCTACTAACAATACACTGCCATCCACATCATTTTCCGCTTTTGTCACAAGGGAGTATTTGTTGCCTTCATCTGATTTAGGTTTTAGTTTTTCCAGCAGTTTCACGTCTTTGTCGTAACCGCCCCAAAACCAGCTCCAGTTATAGTTGATCTGCTTGCGTTTGAGTACCAGCGTTCCGGTAAGATTGTTTTCTACCGAAACAGCTTCCACCACATAATTCTCGCCCCGGTATTTGAACCACTTGTATTTTTGGCGGGCTTTCTCAAAATCAATCTGATCAGTTATCAGATTTTTGTAATTGAATTCAAGGTCAAACTGATAGGTTTCAAACTTCACCTGTTTATCGTTTGCCTTGGTAACAAAGGTGAGCTCAAGCAGGTTTTTGGGTTCTTCAATGTTGATGTTGCCGAGATAACCGCGATTGGCTTTTCCGGTGATCTCATAAGTCTTTTCAATGGAGAGTTTCTGCGCCTTTGCCTGCCATCCGAAAAGGAGGAGCGCAAGAAACAGTAATGAATATAATTTCATGGTCTTGGTTTTTCTGCGAAGTTAATCCAATATCATTATGATCAAAATGATGAAAATGGTTTAGATAGCTTTCAGTCGTGGATGCTACCGGTTCATCAGCTCATCCAGTGCCCGCCGGTCTCTTTTAGTGGGCCGGCCTTCACCGCGTTGTTGCATAAGCCTCGCTTGCGCTGCCTGCTCCTGTATATTTTTCAATACATCTTCGGCAGTTATATTTCTGCAATATTCCATCACAAGTTTTGCATTCAGCCTGTTGGTGGTTACTTGTAACACTTCATATTGTTGTGTGAAGGCGCCGGAGCGGATGGCGATGATTGTTCCGGCCGTTACCAATCGCGACGCTTTTACCGGTTGACCTTCGATACTGACGTTGCCCTTTTCACATGCCTCAGCAGCCTGTGTACGGGTTTTAAAAATTCTTACTGTCCAAAGCCATTTGTCAACACGCATTTTATCTTCCATTGATTTACTCGATTGAATTAAGTATTTGTAATTATCATATAGGGCAAGCCGGCAGGTGCCTGTTCCTGTTTACCGGCCAGTAATGTATGAGCATGAAATAGCCATCCGCTCGAGTTGTTTTTGTTCATCATTCTGAAAGGTGATCAATATCATTGTATGAAAGTAAATGGATCAATAGTTTTACAGCAGTTGATTCATTGTAAACAGTCTTGTAAAATGAATACCATAGGTCGCCACCGGAACGCTGCTCATGTTATCCGCAATATTGCCGGTATCCTGTGCCTGTCAGCTATTCTCTTCATTA
Source organism: Chitinophagales bacterium (assembly GCA_044227805.1). GTDB lineage: Bacteria > Bacteroidota > Bacteroidia > Chitinophagales > UBA10324 > JACCZZ01. The sequence goes on from JBGAWA010000002.1 coordinate 26,785, forward strand.
GCATTTTTGCGCTTGATGCATTTGATCCGTCACTTACCATCCTTCAACAGACCGAAGCTTTTTTAATTCACCTGCTTCCGTCATTTGTTTTGTTGGCAATGCTGTTGCTGGCATGGAAGAAAGCATTCATAGGCGGCAGCATTTTTTTGTTGACTGGTCTGTTGTTATCACCATTCATCTACACCCACAATTACAGCATGAATCAAAGTGTAGGGATGAGCTTGGGGATTGTTGCCATGATCAATCTGCCGTTCATTTTGGTGGGAATGCTTTTTTTGGTGAGCGCTTACCTGCAGCAGGAAGGGCATCAGCAACCATAGTTTCAGTCAGAAGAACATGCTGACAGAAGCAAGGGCTGAAGGAGAATTTTCAACGCGGATTTTAGCATCGAAAAATCCGCGTTGAACGGATTGTCGTGAAGCAGGTTTATGGATGTGCGACAAACAAGCCGTAACTGACATTCACTTCCAGCAGGTTGAAGTCGGCGCCATCAGTCGGACCTTCTCCTGTTATGTCGCTCACATTATATCCGAAAGCTTGACCGGTCACATCCGCTTCCACCTGGTTGATGTCATCGCCGGCCACTTGTCCGTCCTGGTTCACATCACCACTGTAAATCGACCAGACACTAGCCACCAGTATCATCTGCGGATTCGGGTTGTTTACATCCGGATATGCCTGGGAAATATCGGTGGAGAAATCAAAACTCCCCTGTGTCATCGGTACCGGTGCAGCGCTCCATGTTTCCAGCGTGTTTTTGCTTTTAATAGAGATGAAATACGAATTGGTGCCGACAGCATTATTGAAGATACAATGGATCATACCATCCGTATGCAACACCCCACGGAATGTGTCAATGTCAGCAAAAGTCATATCATCATGCAAGATCACCAAGATGGTATCCACTTCATTCGGATCTGATCCTACTCCCTGGTTAAGCAATACAGATTTCATAAATCCGGGATTGAACTCATCCATGTATCCCTGCATAAAGCATTTTACATCTAAAGCAACCGTAGCGGAACACCCTTCATCCACCTGGTTATTACAGTTATCATCAATGCCATTGGAGCAGATTTCACTCATGCCCGGATGAACGGCTGCCAGTGTATCATTGCAATCGGTATCAAAGAGTGAGGTATTGGCAGGTTGAATACAAGCCTGAATGGGAGCGCCTGCTCCGTATCCGTCACCATCGCCATCGGCGTAGTAGGTAGTGCTGATATCAATAGTGACATTCGCCGTTACTATACTATCGCAACCCACTGCATTGGAATAAGTATGCTGGTATGGCCCGCTCACATTCACGGATCCTCCCCAGGGCAAGGTGTAGCTGTCGCAACCTGTTGCACTAAATGAAGTAGGCTGACTGGAATGGTTGATCATTACAGTCGCAGTTACCATGCTATCGCAGCCTGCCTGACTGATATAGGTATGATGGTAGGCGCCTGAAACCGTTGCAGTTTCTCCCCAGGGCAGTAAATAACTGTCACAGGCAATTGTATCGAAAGAAGTGGGCGGCGTTGAATTGTTGAGCTGAATGGAGTCTGACGCCGTGCAGCCATTAAGATCCGTAACTACTACGGAATAATTACCGGCAACAGATATGATGATCCCACTTGATGTTTGTTCCGGTATGGTGTTCCAGGAGTAGCTCACCGGAAAGGCAGTGGATGATGCCAATGCAAGCGCCAGGCCGGGGTTACCTTCGATGCCACCGTTACAGCTTGGCCCATACCCGGCTACTGAAACTTTTACCGTGTTCAGTGGCGCGCTGCTGTTTTGAATGGTGGCTACGCTGCGGCGCGTGATGGTGGTGGTATTGCCGCCTGCATTCCAGTTACCTGTTGCACTTGTATCAAATGATGCAATGGAATTATCTGCATAACGGGCTTCAATTCTTCTTACCCCGTTTGAATTATTTGCACCAATGGGAATAACGGCCGGAAAATCTCCGGTTGCTGAGGTTCCTGCCTGTAAATAAATATCATTGATGGCAACTGGTAATTGTGATTGCGTTGTCTGTGTGGGGATAGCAGTGCGGGCCATATAAGAAAATAATGGGTCACCGCTTCCTGCTGTGTTATCATAGATCAGGATATATTTCCCGCTGATACAGGCATTCGCTGATCCTTTCAAAAAGGCACCATCATCAGCCGTGGACACTGTTCGTGCAGTAGTGGCAATGTCAAGCGCAGTCATCTGCTTCAACCCCACAAAATTAGGCACTGATGGAGGGAAATTTCCGCTTCCATTGATGGCGTATCCGACTCTGATATTATGCGTCTGCCCGGCATCGAACCTTGTAGCATTCCCGGTAGGTTGAACATATATCCAAACCGGTCCGCTGCTGCCCGATCCATCTGTGGTGAAATAGTTGGAAAGCGTATTGGTATTAAAAGCAGTTTGATTCCATATGTTGCATGCACCATATGAGGTTGCGGCATCCGGTGTAGCGCCATTGGTTACACCAATGCCTAATCTAAGATCATAACTGGTATTCGGAACAAGGTTGTCTATCCTGAAACAAATAGCAAATGGAGTACGCGTATCATTGCTGCTGCCGGCCGATTTACTTCCAAAATATTTGGGAACCACCAGCTCGGTGAATACGGCGGGAATACTGATGTAAATATTGATGCTTACATCAAGGCTGACTCCCGGAGCAGTAGCCTGCAAAGCAAAATAGCCTGGCTGATCTATTTGCAGATCCGCAAAGGTGGAAACTCCGGCAACGGCTTTTTTCTTTACAGTGCCGGTGAGTGTTCCTGATCCGCTATACAGTGAAATAGTAATCGTATCTGTGAACAGGTTGTCAACGGTATTGTCAGGCCTTCTCGCTTCCACGGTAAAACTGGAAAGGTTGGTATTCGTAACGCCTGAAGAGGGAACGCCGGTAAATCGCAGGAAGGTTGCTTTCGCCAGCACATTGAATGGCGCACTGTTGCCGAAAGCAAGGGTATCACCTTTTGTTCGTGTGGCCCTGATCACAACCTGATCTTCTGCCGGGCTGTAGGTAACATTGGTAAAGGTTACGCTATTGGTGCCCGAAAGTATTGAATCCGTAAGCACTCCTCCGAGGCTTCCGCCTCCTGTTACCAGGGAGAGCGTGACCACCGTGTTGGTGGAAACATTCTGTGCGACATTGAGATTGTCCTGCGCCTGCACCACGACGCTGAACGGATAAGTTTCCTCTGCATCCGCATCGCCATTCACATGGGTGATCACCAGCTTGGTTGGAGCGTTACTGGCGAGTCCGGTACCGCTCACCGGGATGAATTGTGTTTGAGCGCCCGTGCTTGCGCAGGAAATATTACCATTGAAACCAATCGCTGAGGTGGGGGTGAAGCGGACATCAATATTGGTGGAAGATACTGTTCCCCCGGTATGTGCAAGAGCAATGTGACTGGTTGAAAATGGATTGGCACCGGTTCTTATTTCGAAACCAGCGGGTGGTGTGATAATGATGCTGTCGGTAAGGTTGGCACCGGAAACGGAGAATGTAGAACTGCTGCTGCTGTTGCCAACGAATACATTTCCGAAATTATTGGTGAAGGAAGTGGTGACCACAGATACCGTAGGTGGCGCAGCAAATCCCTCGAAGGAAAAATCATCAATGGCGAGTCCATCGTCGGCGCCGGTATCATCCACATCTCTCCAGCGAAGCACGAGAGTTGTTCCGCTTGCCCACACGATATTGGAAACCGTAGCGGTAATAGTGGTGAAGTTGCCGCTGGCATTACCATCCAGCGTGGCCGCTGTACCGGAAGTCTTCAGCGAACTGAAATCAAGAAGCGGTTCTGTGGAATATCCTGTTAACCCGGAAATATCGGCGCCAAGCTTGTATTCGAATGTAAGCTTGTTTACGTTGTTGCTGCCACCATTTCTCCATTGTTCTCCCCGGAAAGTAATGGTGAATGATCCTATGGCAGAGCTTGTATTATTGGTGAGTACAATTCCTATGGCGGATCTAACCGCTGAAGACGCGAGTGAGCCTGCTGCGCGATCTGTGGACGCTGTGGATCCAAAGCTGTACGTCGCTCCCCCATTGCCACTTCCTGTTCCAACCAGAAAAATTGCATTGGAACCTGATCCGTCCACCTTGGCAAACTGCCAGCCGGTCATGGTGGCTACGCTCAACGGAACGGCTGTAAAATTAAATGGTCCGGCTCCGGTAAATGTGTAGGTTCCGCTATTAGGCATACCGTTAAAATTCTGTGAATAAACACCACCGGTATAGGAAAGCTGCCCCACACTGCTCAGGCTGAATAGCATAAAAATCAGCCATACTGAAAAACGTTCAGGGAATGTAAAACTAAGAGCGGTGAAGGATGGCTGCAGGCAATGAGGGTAGAATTTTTTGTTCATGAGTGGGAAATTAGAAGCGTAAAAAATGATAGTAAAAATGATGCGTAAAAGCGGATGTAAAGGAAGCTAAAGATGAAGCCATAAAGCTATATGATTCGTTAAACAATTCTTATATTTTCTTTGGTGAATGCTAACTTTTTTTGCCTTCGGTAAAAACGGATAACTTCCGCGGAATGCTGCTATGCTGCAGGTCGTCTTGCAGGGTTATTAAACCATACCTTGGGTATCATCACTGCCTTTCAATAGGTCAGAGTGGCCATAACCGGCAAATGATCGGAAGGGTACTTAAAATCATAGAAGTCATCAATTGTGATGTATTTGCCGATTTGCATGACTGCCGTATCGGCCACAAAAATATAGTCAATCTGGCCATTGGGTTTTTCCTTAAAATTAAATCCGTTCCAGGTGTCCTTTTCACCATAGGGTTTAGACCGGCAATGGCTCCTCGCTTCTGCCAGGTGCTGCGATAAAAATGCCACGGGAGCCTCTTCCGGCCTTGCATTCAGATCGCCTGTAAAGATCACCTCGCAGTTATTGATTTTTTTTAATGCTGCTATTTGCGCAACAATCAGTTTGGCGGATTCCAGCCTTGCAAGCGCTCCAACATGATCGAAATGTGCGTTGATTACCCATATAAATTGCTTGCCTTCCAGTGATCTGAATAACCCATAAGTGGCAATGCGCGGAAGCGCCGCATCCCATCCGATTGAAATGGTATCCGGTGTTGGTGATAGCCATAGCGTATGCTGTTGTATCAGCTTAAACCTGTTCTTGTTGTAAAAAATATTGGAATATTCTGCGTCAGGCTCATTCGTCCTCGGGTTGCCGATAGAGGCATATTGAGGCATTTGCTGCAATAGGAAATCCTGTTGAAACTTCTGCGCTTCCTGCATGCCAATAAAATCAGGAGCATAATAATTCATTAAATCAGCCACCTTGTTTTTGCGCTTTTCCCAATGATTTTCACCATCATCTGCCGTTCCATATCTGATGTTGTAACTCATTATTTTTATCTCTTGCCCCATAGAGAAATGGCTCATGAGCAGGGTGATGAGTAGCAATTTCATAGATCGATTTTACTGTTTGAGTCATGAACGGAGATCGTGCATTTTTTTGGAAAGATCCAGGTCGGTTGCAACCGGCAACCGCTCAGGCAGCCTATACTCCGCCGGGGAATCAGCCAGCATAAAGTGAATGGCAGCAGTGATGCGGTAACTGCCATGCGTTTCCAACAAATCTTACTAACAGGGTTTCCTTTGCTGCCTGTTAATTATGCGAAGCAGGAATACCCTTTTCTTACCCACACTTGCTGCTTCCGCAGCTTTTGCAGACCAGGCAACCCTCTTCATACACCAATCCAGTCAGGTCACCACATTCGGGGCATTGCTTGTCGACGGCAGGTGTTCCGTCTTCGATGTATTTTTTAAGCGCACGTTCCACTCCGGCTTTCCAGGTATTGAGTGATTCGGCTTTTAAGTCGAGGTTTTCAATGAGGTCAACTACATGCTGTAAAGGCATACCATGCCGCAACACACCGGAGATCAGCTTCGCATAATTCCAGAATTCCTGTTCGAATGAACGGGAGAGTCCTTCAATGGTTACTTTGTACCCTGCGCGATCGATATATTGAAAATCATATCGGGTGGTTTTATCTTCAAGGCGTGTTTTGATCACCCAGCCTTTGTCAACGTAGTTAGGTAACAGGATGGAATCTTCATTCACCACGCCCGTAAATATTTCATACGGCTTTCCTTTCAGCAGGCCCACCACGGCGCTCCATTTTTCATTCCCGTTCATAAACCGTAACACATCAGCCTCCAGAACCTTGGGTCGCTTGGGTGCATTGGATGTAAGCACCTCATCTGCTGCTACTTTTTTCTTCTGTGCGTCATTTCCAATCAACACTCCGGAGCGTGAGCCATCACGATACACGGTGATGCCTTTCAAGCCGTGTTTCCACGCTGCCAGATAAATCTCCCCTACTTTATCAACGCCTACATCATTCGGTAAATTGATGGTGGAAGAAATGGAATGCGTGATATATTTCTGTACGGCGCTCTGAATTTCCACGCGTTTGATCCAGTCAATCTCTGGTGCCGTGCTGCCGTAATAAGGTGATTTTTTGAGGTCTTTCTCGCCGGTAATTTCCATCCACATTTTGAGTTTGGGATGATATACTTCAAATTCCTGCCAGGGATCGCCCATCGCATCCACAAAATCTACGCGCTGGTTTTTGTCATTTGGATTCACTTTCCGGCGGCGTTTGTAACTAAGCATGTAAACCGGTTCAATGCCGGATGAAGTTTGCGCCAGAATGCTGAGGGTACCGGTAGGTGCCACGGTACTTAATGAAATATTTCTTCTGCCAAAGCGCATCATACGATCATATACAGCCGGCATTTCCAGCTGCATCATCTGCACAAATTCAGAAGTGTTTTCAATATCCTTATCGAATCCTTCAAAGGCACCGCGCTCAATAGACATATCCACTGAACTGTCGAATTCCGCCATGCATTTTGTTTTCTGCATTTCACTAATCACCTGCAAAGCGGCGGTTGAATCGAAAGGTAATCCCAAGGCAGCAACAGCATCACCCAGTGCCGTAAATCCGAGTCCGGTGCGGCGGCCTTTTCTTCCCTGCTCCTGCAACAGTTTCCAGGTACGTACCTCCACCTCTTTGATATAATCAGGTTCGGGATCATTGGCCACTTTTTCCAGTATGCGGTCGATATGTTGCAGTTCCAGTTCTACCAAATCATCACTCAGCCGTTGCGCTTCATAGGTTACTTCATACAGTTTTTTGTAATTGAACGCGGCCTGTGGTGTGAACGGCTGATCTACGAAAGAGAAAAGATTGAGTGCAATCAAACGGCAACTGTCGCCTCCCTGCATGGCAATTTCGCTGCAGGGATTGGTGGAAACATTTTTATAACCGGGATAAACGGAAGAAGTGGAATACTTATGCTGGCGATCCCAGAAAATCAATCCAGGCTCTGCCGTTTTATGTGCGCAGTTGATGATGGTGTCCCACAGTTCACGTGCACGAACGGTTTTGGTATACTTAGGATTCGGCGATTCAATGGGCCAGCGGTGCGTGAATTCACCGTCCTGTGCTACGGCTTCCATAAATTCATCACTCAGCCGCACTGAAACATTTGCGCCGGTAATTTTGGAAAGATCCTGCTTGGCGGTAATAAAAAATTCAACATCAGGGTGCGTGATGTCCATGGTTATCATCAAGGCCCCACGGCGGCCATGCTGTGCAACTTCTCTTGTCGTGTTGGAGAATCTTTCCATGAAAGAAACGGCTCCTGTGGTTGTACCGGCCGCGTTCAATACCGGAGCACCGGCAGGACGGATGGTGGAAATATCTATCCCCACACCACAGCGGCGCTTAAACAATTGCGCCAGTTGCTGATCGGTAAAGAAAATGCCACCGTAAGAGTCATAAATTTCAGGAAGCACCACGCAGTTACTCAGTGAGGCCACCATGGTTTGATTGCCTAAGACACCCATTACGCTTCCCTGCGGAATGATATAACTGAAGCGCCGAAAGTATTCATAAATTTTTTCCTCATTCAGCAATTCACGTTGCTGCCCGTAGGCGGAAAGATGTTTCACGATCTTGTTGGGTATCGTATTTTCCGCAAACTGCATTTCTATTTTCCCAAACTCGCGCGCCATCCGCCGGTGCATATCATCAGGTGTCAGTTCGTAGTAGTGCCCTTTCGCGTCCTTCACCGCATATTTATTCATCCAGGTAGTGGCGGCTAATTCATCGCCATGGAAATATTCAATAGCGGCCTGTAATACTTCATCATAGGTATATACTGTGCGGGCGATCGTGTTTTCTCCTTTGTTCAAGGTGAGGGTTGAAGACATAGCGTAATAACTTTTGATGGTTGGAAAAAATAGGGGACACGAAAGTAGATCAAACATGATTTGCCACGCCTGAATTTTATACACACTCTGTTGACAGTACATAATGATCCTGTAATGAGTAATTTACGGTTAACAGCCTTGAAAAACAATCTCATTTTATGGTAGCAAGGTGGATAAACTACTGTACGGCCGATCGCAATCTTTCCCTTTAAAGCATTGCAACCATATAAATGAAAGGATGTGGGAAAGGTTTTTTTTAAAAAATTAGTACTTTTTATAACCGAGTACTGAATTTTTATTCCTTATAAATCAATATGTTATGATAAAATTTCAAAAATAAATGGTACTATGTGATACAAAATACCAAAGACTGCATATATCTTTGCTATGTCAAAAACAAGTTAATACCATGAACATCGAGAACACACAAGCCCAAATGCGAAAAGGCATCCTCGAGTTTTGCATTCTTTCCATCATAGGCAATGATGAAGAATGCTATGCTTCGGAGATACTTGATCGGATGAAGAGGGCTAAACTGATCGTGGTGGAAGGAACGCTGTATCCACTGCTCACCCGTCTGAAGAACGACGGCTACCTCAGCTATCAATGGGTTGAATCCAAATCCGGACCACCCAGGAAGTACTACAAGCTCACCGGTCTCGGGGAAAAATTTCTCGAGGAGCTCAGAAAAACCTGGGATGAGCTCGTACTGGCTGTAGACCTCACCACCAAAAAAACTGAAACTGCCCCATCTTCTCAAACCTCTCAAATCGAATCAAACAATGAATAAAACCGTAACCATCAACCTCAGTGGAATAGTATTCCACATTGATGAAAATGCCTATGAGCAATTGAAAAAATACCTGGAGAAACTCAAAGCTCATTTCTCCACCACACAAGGCAAAGAAGAAATCATTGCCGACATCGAAAGCCGCCTTGCCGAAATGTTTGCAGAGCGCAATGCGGATGCTAACAAAGTAATCATGGTAGCTGATGTGGATGAAGTGATACTGGCTATGGGTAAACCGGAAGAACTTCCCGGCAATGAAGAAGAAGAGCAGAAAACCAGTCCAAGAGCCGAACAAACCATCTATTATGAAAATGGCCGTAAACGCTTCTTTCGTAATCCCGAAGACAAAGTATTGGGTGGCGTTTGTTCCGGTATCAGTGCTTACTTCGACATTGACCCTATCTATCTGCGCCTTGTATTCGGCCTGTCGATCATTTTTGCCGGCACGGGTGTTTTGTTGTACATCATCCTCTGGTTCATTATCCCGGAAGCAAAAACCACTTCCGATAAATTGCTCATGCGTGGTGAACGCGTAAATGTTGCCACTATTGAAAAGAATGTACGCGAAGAAATGGAAAGCCTGAAAAAGCGGGGGGAGGCCTTCGCCGGCGAACTTTCATCGGATGAAATGAAGCACCGTGTGAGATCATCATCACAAAAAGTAGGTGATTTTATTGGTGACGTCTTAAAGGCATTCGGAAAATTTATCGCCGGCGTATTCGGTATTGTTATTACCATCTTCAGCATTGCGGTATTGGTTGGATTAACCATCGTCATCTTCAGTGGTGTGGGTGTTTTCAGTTTCGCCGTACCGCATGAACTCACTAATATGGTACTGACGAACTCACAGTTATGGTGGTTAGTCTTCGGCGGTATCCTGGCTATCGGTATTCCTTTCACCTTGTTATTGCTGAATGGCCTGAAAATCCTGTTTAAGGTGAGGTTGAACCTGCGTATGATTGGTGCCGTGATGGCAGGCTTGTGGCTGGTGGGAATTGCCATCTGTGTACTTACCGGAATAAGAATCGCAAGCGAGTTTCAGCGTTCCGCCACTATAAAAAAGAGTTATAAAATCAGTAGTGTTACCGGTAACCGGTTGGTGCTTAAATCAACTCCGGAATCAGTGGACTATGATTTCAGGCATAATGAGGTGGTGAGGTTTGGAGATCTGTTTATCATGGATGAAAGTGCCGACTCGGTGATGAACCGTATGGTGCATATCGATATTGAGCAGAGCGAGAATGATTCCGTTTACCTGGTTTCCACGCTCTACTCACGCGGCAAAACGTTTGATGAAGCTAAGCACCTCGCTGATGACATTAACTACCAATACCGCGTCACCGATTCAGTGATCCTGTTGCCAAAGTACTTCAACCTCAGCACCGCTTCCAAATTCCGCGGCCAGCATGTGAAGATGATTTTGAAAGTACCGGTTGGCAAATCGGTCGTGCTCGACAAATCGCTGGATAATATGCTCGACGATGTTTCGAATGTTACCGACACCTGGGACTGGGATATGCTCGGACATGAATGGAAAATGACAAAAGATGGGTTGGAGTGTAACCAATGTCCCGGAATCAGCGACAAAGAGGAGAAATCGCAAATAGAAAAAGAGATCAAAATCGACTCCAGCGGAATTGAAATCAAAACCCTTTGATCAACCATTTCATTCACCGGAAATTTTCATCGCAAATAAACCAAGATCATGAAAACCATAACCATCCTTTTCGCAGGTTTCCTGGCCATCGGCACGCAAAATGTTTTTGCAGATTCCATGGATCAAACCGCTAACTGTTGTCCAGTCATTGAACAGATCAGTGCAGCAACCATTCAAAGCCAGCAGCTGCTGCTGGATCAGCTGCAGGCTGAAAGTGAAACGATGCAGGCACATTCCGTCAAGACCGTGCATGAGCAGGTGCAAAAGAAGGTGGCGCTGGAAAGCGATTTACATGCAGCTATGACGGATATGCAGCATGAAACCGAAAGCATTCCGGTGGAGGCGCTACAGGCGATTTCAGCCAAAGCAGCAGCCTTTGTAAAGGGAGTGACTTATAATAGCAGTAAATAACCGCAGCAGATTCTCACAAAGCATTTAATTCAACACAAAATGAAAACGATATTCATTTTCACCGTAGGGCTGCTGCTGGCAGGAATAGCCCATGCGCAGGATATAAATCATCCGCAGCCAAAAAACAAGACCACTGAAACGGAAACACAATCAACAGCTATGGCAACGGATGCCGGAACGCTCGACCGCCTGCAAAGAGAAACAGAAGATATTTCCGTGATGAAACCCATTCTCTTTCTTGCCACCATCATTGACGAGAGACTGGCACTTCGCCGGTTGGAAAAAGAATCAATTGCATCCGCTAAATCCCGTGAGACGGGTAGCAAGTAAGGCTGCGATTGCCTGGGGAGAAGGCGGGAATGGAAGAGCCCGCCTTCCTTTTTTCCGATGTCTTCCTAAGAAAACAGTGGTTAAATAGTTAATATATAGTTAATTTTACGGTCACCTCATTCAATAACTGTAACTTTTCAACGTTTTCATGCGTCTTCAAGAAAATGCATTTATGAAATTCGCGAAATTACTTTTCTTCACTGCGTTCTTCACGGTCGCTCTCACCGCAGTCAGTCTGCCAATATTCATAAGCAACCAGGCTACGGCTGCTTGCCTGAGGGTAAGAACAGTGCCGCCTGCTTCCGATCAGAAGAAGAAGGAATCGGAGCAGGAAGCAACTCCAAAATCACCGGATAAAAACACGACAAAGCCCGCAACCGGATTCAACAGCAACGACCCAAACATTATGAAAGCCACGCTCGCCATAGCAGCCGGCGGCACTCCTAAATAAATCATCAGCTATTTGCTGATAATAAATCCTCCCAGCTTTTGCAGGAGGATTTTTTTTTGAGCCAGCAAATTGCATTTGGATTTTCCTATTAAGCTCATTGCTGTTTTTAACCCACATCCAGATATTCAAAACATTATCGAGTTTTACCCGGCATGGAGAAGCATTTACTTCTTTGCAGATAAGAATTAAACCCACATTTTGCATTTCAAAAACGCATGGGGTTTAACCCCGACGCAGCACTGCTTAGGGTTTGCGAAACATTTTCTTTTCTTGAAAAAATGAGTAAACTCTTAGCAGTGCTAAGTCGTAGCGAAGCGGGATTTTTCTACTGAAAAATCCGGGTTAATAGGTTAGGGGGATTAAGTCGTAGCCTGGCCTACATAATGTGGTTGGCCATTGCAGAAAGAAAAACGGTTGACCCACTGGGATCAACCGTTAAAGGTGTGGTTATGAAAGAATCTTTCCGTTATTCAAAAAGTATTTTGCCCTGAATTTCCTTTTTGTCCAATCCGATTTTCACCAGGTACAGTCCATTAACAAGACCTTCGCGGGGGATGCTTACTTCCATACTGTTGATGTTCTTTGTTTCACTTACCAGCCGTCCTGTCATATCAAACATCTGTACATATTTAATTTTTTGTTTCGGATCATCCAGTCGCAGCAGAAACGAAGTAATGGCAGGGTTGGGGAACATTTTAACATCCGATGCAAATACATCAGGCGTATGAACACCGCTGATGAAACCGGGAAGCTGCATGGACTGAACAACGCGTGGCGCCAGGTATCCCTGAATGGAATCAATGTAAGCGAGGCCTTTTGCTTTTGATGCATCAGGATTGGTGAGGAAAGAGTTCTGATAAATCACCGCAACGTTGGCCGCCGGCACTCCATAAGCAGGGGCAACAGTTTGCAGCGCAATGGAATCCCACCATTCCCACGGACCGGCCTGGCCATGGAAAGGATTGCCGGGAATAATGATGGACGGATCCGGCAAAATGAAGGGGAATAATCCTTCAAAGCCTTCGTTCACCTGATTGGCGCGGGTGGTATAGGGATCATTGTAAGGAATATCAAAGACATCATTGTTTCCGAACTGATTGGCAAGCCGCACCACTTCGCGGCTGCCGCTTACATATACCACAAACTGTCCTGTAGTAGGAACAATTACATTACCATTGCCATAAGGAGCAAACGGATCATTGGTAACATGAAAACAAACCATCGGAACGTCACCGGCTTCGAGCCAGCTGGAGTCGCCGATAGCACCGCCCATATTCACCACCATGTTTACATCGTTACCATACTGTGGCCAGTTACCCTGGTTAAATCCGGTCAAGCCACCTAGGCCGTCATAGTCACCCCACAGTGCCTGGTTCACATAGGGCTGTCCGGCAACAAATCCGTAACTCAGATCGGTCTCAGCAGCAATAAACTTCAGCAATTGAATTTCAGCCGTCTTATCGAGTGTAGCATACGCCAGGCAAACGTAACCGCCGGAACCCTGGCCCACCAGCATAATTCTGTTGGTGTCAACCTTAAAGGTGTTGCCCTGTACTTTTGCATCCATTCTAAAATAACGCACGCATGTTTTGGCATCCTGAATTGCGCGATACACCGCCATCAGCAGTGTGCCTGTGCGAATATCCTGGGTGGCACCAACCGGATTCCATCCCAGGCGGTAATCCATTGAAGCGGCCACGTAACCGCGGCGTGCAAACTGTTTGCACATTTCCACCGTGGCACTGTCGTGTCGGTCACCGGTGGCTGTTCCATTAATCAATAATGGCAGAAAGCTTCCGGTATGAAGATAGATCACCAACGGACGGGCTTGTGCCGTATCACCAGCCGGCTGGTAAACATCCATGACTAATGGCTGCAGGGCAGGCGTACCTGTTAACACGCCATAATTTTGTCCATACACAACAGGACCGGTAAAAGTGGTGGATGAAAATACTTCTTCAAAATAACGCTGCGCGGAAGTAGGTTGCGCAACCAGCAGCACAGCGAGAATTATGACAATAGATAGTAATGTTCTTTTCATGTTGAGTGGTTTTTGGATTTATTTAATTCAACTAATGTAGGATAATTTTATTTAGGATTTGCAATAGTGCCGGTTCAAAAGTACCGGCGAAAGACAAGTGGAGGATTCACCAGTGAAGCAGTTGTATGCCAGGATGAAACCTGCTGCAGGTTATGACGCTAACATGCGGGTTGAGATAGACTCCGTGTAATCCGTCAAATGAGACAGGAATAAAATCAATCGATCATTTCCCAGCCTGTATAGGGAATCAGTGCTGCCGGTATTTTAATGCCAGCGGCAGTCTGATTATTTTCCAGCAAGGTTGCCACAATGCGCGGTAAAGCGAGCGCACTGCCATTGAGCGTATGTGCCAATTGTATTTTGCCGTCTTTGTCTTTAAACCGGAGTTTCATGCGGCTTGATTGAAATGTTTCGAAATTGGAAACACTGCTCACTTCCAGCCATTTTTTCTGTGCTGCGCAGTACACTTCAAAATCATAGGTAAGGGCAGAGGCAAAGCTCATGTCGCCACCACACAGCCGTAAGATACGGTAAGGCAGTTCCAGTTTCTTTACAAGCCCTTCTACGTGTTTAACCATTTCATCTAATGCTGCATAGGAAGATTCCGGATGATTTATGCGTACGATCTCCACTTTATCAAACTGGTGTAACCGGTTCAGGCCGCGTACATCTTTGCCATAGGAACCTGCTTCGCGGCGAAAACACTGTGAATAGGCCGTCATCTTAACAGGCAACTGTTCTTCTTTCAGCAACATATCGCGATAGATATTGGTGACAGGGACTTCGGCGGTAGGGATCAGGTATAATCCATCTTCATTCACAAAGTACATTTGCCCGTCTTTATCAGGCAATTGGCCGGTACCAAAACCCGTATCGGCATTTACCAACAGTGGCGGCTGATATTCAGTGTAGCCGGCTGTCGTGGCATGGTCGAGGAAAAAGGAAATCAAGGCGCGCTGCAATTTCGCGCCTTTGCCTTTATAAAAAGGAAAGCCCGCGCCGGTTACTTTATTCCCTGTTTCAAAATCAATGATGTCGTATTTGGCAGCCAGTTCCCAGTGCGGTTGTGCATTTTGCGGTAATGCGGGCATCGTGCCGCCTTCACGAACCACTACATTGTCTTCAGGCGATTTTCCATCCGGCACGAGCTCATTCGGCAGGTTGGGAAGACGGACGAGCAATTGCTGCAGCTGCTCTTCATGTGCTTTCAGTTTTTCTTCCAGTTTTTTTGCCTCATCGCGGTACTGAATGGACAGGGTGCGTTTTTCTTCGGCTGCTTCCTTTTTGCCTTGTGAGAAAAGTTGCCCTATTTCTTTCGATAATGCATTGGATTGACCAAGCAGCTGATCTAATTGCGCCTGCGTTTGCCTGCGCTCTGCGTCCAGGGAAATAATTTTTTCAATGGAATCTTTCGCATCAAAGTGTTTTTTTGCCAGGCGTGTAATGGCTGATTCTGTATTGCTCCTGAGATATTGAAGGGTAAGCATGCGGTAATTTTTTTGTAAAGATAGCACTACAGGGTCATGATATACCCGGATTTTTCAATGGAAAAATCCCGCTTCACTACGATACAGCACTGTATAGGGGGTACTCATTTCTGTCAGAAAAGAAAATGTTTAAAAACCCAAGCAGTGCTGCTTCGGGGTTAAACACGTAGCAGTTTTGTACGGTACTGTGCGGGTTCAAACGCTGCTCAATACTAAGTCAGGGGTTGAAGCCTAGCTGCTGTAAAGTGCAATCTCGGAGGTTACTTAATCTCCTCACACAATTCCATCAAAACACCATGGGTATTTTTAGGATGAACGAAGCAAACAAGCTTATTATCCGCGCCTCGTTTAGGCTCTTCGTTCAGCAATACAAATCCTTCCGATTTAAGCCGTCTCATTTCTTCGAGGATGTTATCCACAGCATAAGCCACGTGATGAATGCCTTCTCCTTTCTTTTCAATAAATCTTGCGATCACTCCATCCGGATCGCTTGATTCAAGCAGTTCGATTTTGTTATCGCCAATCCGGAAAAAGGAAGTGGTGACTTTTTCGCTGATCACTGCCTCAGTCTTGTAGTGCTGAACGCCCAATAATTTCCTATACGTTTCATTCGCCGTTGCGAGGTCTTTCACTGCAATGCCGATATGTTCTATTTTTTCCATGAAAAAGAAGTGTTGCTGTAAACTTTTTGACTAATTTCGCGTTTAGATTAAGTCTAAATAAACAAAGACTGCTGCCTGAAATTTATGTTAAAACTACCGATTTACCTCGATAACAGTGCCACCACACCCGTTGATCCAAGGGTATTGGAGCAGATGATTCCTTATTTCACGGAGAAATTCGGCAATGCGGCAAGCCGCAGTCATCCTTTCGGCTGGGTAGCGGAAGAAGCAGTGGATTATGCGCGGGAGCAAGTGGCCAAACTCATCAATGCCGATCCCAAGGAAATCATTTTTACCTCCGGCGCTACCGAATCAAATAACCTCGCGTTGAAGGGTGTTTTTGAGATGTATGCATCCAAAGGAAACCACATCATTACCGTTACTACGGAACATAAAGCAATTCTCGATACCTGCAAGCATATTGAAAAACTAGGCGGGCAGATCACCTATCTGCCGGTAAATGATAAAGGAGAAATTGACCTGCAGGCACTGGAATCGGCGATCACGGATAAAACTATTCTTATTTCTGTCATGTATGCCAACAATGAAATTGGCGTCATGCATCCGGTGCGGGAGATTGCGGCAATAGCGAAAAAGCACGGGGTATTGTTTCACACGGATGCCACACAGGCAGTGGGAAAAGTGCCGGTGGATGTGCAGGCAGATGGAATTCACCTGCTGTCGTTTACGGCGCATAAGCTGTATGGTCCTAAGGGAATTGGTGCATTGTATGTGCGCCGTAAAAACCCACGGGTGAAAGTGACAGCGCAGATGGACGGTGGCGGGCATGAGCGCGCTATGCGTTCAGGCACCATGAATGTGCCCGGCATTGTTGGTTTTGGTGCGGCCTGTGAAATTTGCCGTCGGGAAATGGAACAGGAAGCCGCTCGGCTTTCCGCCTTGCGTGATAAACTGGAAACTGCTTTACTGAAGCTGGAAGAGGCCTATGTGAATGGTAACCCATCACGGAGGCTTCCTCATATCACCAACATCTCCTTTAAGTATGTGGAAGGAGAAGGGCTGATGATGGCGTTCAATAAGGACATTGCCGTTTCATCAGGAAGCGCCTGTACTTCAGCCTCCCTGGAACCATCTTACGTGCTTAAAGCGCTGGGATTAGGGGATGACCTTGCGCATTCTTCCATCCGATTTTCGTTGGGACGATTTACTACGGAAGAACAGGTTGATTACACCATACAGCGATTAACGGATGCGGTGAACAAGCTGCGGGAATTGAGTCCTCTTTGGGAGATGTTTAAGGAAGGAATTGATGTAAACAAGATCGAGTGGGCGGCACATTAAAAGGCACCACTCCATAAAAAAATAACTATTCACGAACAATTAATCAATAATCACATGGCTTATTCAGAAAAAGTGCTGGAACATTATGAGCATCCTAAAAACGTAGGAACGCTCGATAAAAGCAAGAATACCGTTGGAACAGGATTAGTGGGTGCACCTGAATGTGGTGATGTGATGCGGTTGCAGATTGAGGTAGATCCCTCTACGCAAACGATTATTGATGCGAAATTTAAAACGTTTGGCTGCGGCTCCGCCATTGCCTCTTCTTCTTTAGCCACTGAATGGTTGAAGGGAAGAACCCTGGATGATGCCGCAACACTGGATAATATGGACATTGTGGAAGAACTTGCATTGCCTCCTGTGAAAATACACTGTTCTGTGCTGGCCGAAGATGCCGTTAAAGCGGCTATTAACGATTATCGTGTTAAGAATGGCATGGAGCCGATTAAGCTAAAAGAAAGTGTTGTTCATTAATTCGTACTGTAATCAGGTGTTGGACAAAAGATCTGCAGGGTTTAATTTTCTTTCAGTCTTCCTTCATCAATTTCTATTACCATGATTTCAATAAGTGAAAAGGCAAAAACAAAAGTAGAAGCGCTGTCACATGAGGCAGGGCTTGACAAAGATTATTTTGTACGGGTGTCTGTAGTAGGCGGAGGATGTTCCGGCCTTTCCTACAAGATGGATTTTGACAATGAATCGAAGAAAGACGATCAGGTCTTTGAAGACAAAGGACTGAAACTGGTTTGCGACCTCAAGAGCTTTCTCTATCTGTGTGGAACAGAGCTGGATTTTTCTGACGGGCTGAATGGCAAAGGGTTTCATTTTGTGAATCCAAATGCAACAAGAACCTGCGGATGCGGGGAGAGTTTTGCTGTGTGATTGCTGAAAAATTATAACAGGAAAGTCTCTTCATTTTTGTGAAGGGACTTTCCTGTTTATTATACCTTCTGTTATGCGGTCAATTCTTCAAATGTCCGTCAAACCAATCCTTTCTTCTTTCATAGCGGTCGCGAAGATAACTGGGGACACTGAGGCCGTGATATTGGTTTGGATAGATCACAAGCTGTGTTTCAACACCAAGGCTTTTTAATGCCTGGTACATTTGTTCTGAGTTGAGCAGCGGAACATTAAAATCTTTCGCTCCACACATAAAGAGTGTAGGTGTTTTGATTCTGTCAGCATGCAGAAAAGGCATGGAATTTTTCACATACGTATCGAAGTTTGCCCAGGGCGTTCCCAATTCCGCTTCATACTCACGGATATACATGTCGGTTCCATATCCTGCCAATGCATTACCAATGCTTGCTCCGCTGATGGCGCATTTAAACCGCTGATCGCGGGCGATTACATAATCGGTGGCGATGCCGCCATAACTCCAGCCTTCCACTGCTAATCTGCCGGCATCGGCGATACCGTTTTTCACGAGGTAGTCAACACCTGATAAATCATCTTCAATATCTACCGATCCCCATGCCGCAAAAATCGCAGTGGCGAATTTTTCACCTTTGGTGGTGCTGCCACGGGGATTCATGGAAACGGTTACATAACCCCATGCCGCATACAACTGCCAGTCAAAGGCCCATTCATTTTGATTCTGGCTGGTGGGGCCACCATGTATCTGCAGAATAGTGGGGTATTTTTTCCCTTCCACATAATCAGCGGGTAAAACCATGAAGCCGCTAATCATTGTTCCGTCTTTGCTTTTTGACTGGAACTCTTTAGTGGTTGCCAGCTGATGCCGCGAGAGCCAGCCATCGTTCTGGTGAGAGAGTTTTCTGAAACCATTTTCATCCTGCACAAAGATTTCTTCGGGTATCATCGGTGTCGTGTACTGCAGTGCTATTTTATTTTCCGCCAGCAAATGATAATTATAAACGGTATGCCGGCCGGTGATTACCTTTTTGATTTCCCCTCCATCAGCGGAAATTTTGTTCAGATCAAGATTTTGGTCGTCCTCAGCGATGAAGTAAATTTCCTTGCCATCCGGCGACCATTGCGGATTCCAGATATTGCGGTCATAGGAAGCCGTGATGATTTTTGCAGCACCGCCGGCTACCGGTACAACGGCCAGGTGTTGTGTGGCATAATAAATTAATTTCAGCGGCCCGCCTGCTGTGTATGCGATGTATTTGCCATCCGGACTCCAGGAAGGGGGTGATTCATAAGAAGGATCATTATCATTACCGGTGTTCGTGGTGAGTTGACGTGGCACAGCATGCGGCCTGGCATCCACCACATATACATCATAATTATCATCGCGGTCCCAGTCTGAACGTGCGCGCTTGCTCACAAAGGCAATCTGTTTCCCATCCGGGCTCCAGGAGGGAAGCTGTTCTTCAAAATCGCCATCCACGATCCTGGCAGTATCGCCCGTCAATACATCCATGACGAATAAATGTTTTCGTGAAGTGGTCAGATATCCTGCATAATCTTCCTTGAAATAAAAACGGTCGATCACGATCGGAACAGGTGTTTCGGTTCCTTCAATATATTTCGTAGTGTCGGTGACATTCACTATCAGTGCAATTTTTTTCCCATCGGGACTCCAGGCATAATCTTCCACACCACCGGCGAATGATGTCATTCTTTTAGCTTCGCCGCCATTGCGGTTCAACAGCCAAAGCTGATTGTTTTCATTACTGTCGGACCTGGAGGAAAGAAAGGCGAGGTAGTTATTGCCGGGCGACCAGCGGGGCGTGGATTCACTTTCTTCTTTTGTATAGGTGAGCTGCAGTGTGGTTTTCCCATCCCACGCCGACATCCAGATATCGGTGGTGAAATCATCTGTATCAAAGTTGGTGGATGAAACGGTATAGGCCACCCAGTTGCCATCAGGAGAAATGCATGGTTCCGTGACGTCATGAATACTGTCGGCATCGGCGATGGTGACCGGTTTTTTTGGCGATTGTGCAAAGCAAAAAGTACAGGCAGTTACTGTGAGCAGTGTGAGCAGTGTAGGACGCATGGTGATGATTTGTGTTGAAAGAACTTTGAAGTTATTCCTGTTTGTAAACTATGTTGACCTTATCGGTTGTCCGGTACAGTTGCCGGTTTTCCTGTATCAGCAGTTTGTTGCATCGAAATGCGAGCGGTGCATAAGCGTGGTTATCTTCTCTTATCTACTCTTCTTTCGCAGCTACGGCAATTATTTCCATCAATGGTTTTTGCAAAGAATCAAGCGAAACCCAAATAGTGACTGCAAAAAATGGTTTGGGAAAAACCAACTGCACATCACCCTTAATATCCCGGGTTCTGTACCAGGTTTTTATTTACTTGCAGTTCGCGTTGCGGAATAGGAAACACCAGCTTATCATCATTATAAGGCATTGTGCCCACTACTCCATGCAATCGTTTTATATCGTGGTACCTGAATCCTTCATGGGCAAGCTCGAGTCTTCTTTCCATCAATATATCATCCAATGTGACGGATGTAACGGCGGGAAGTGCAGCTCTTACATGCACCATGTTGTAGTCATCTGCCGGATTGGCTCCGGTTGATGTGCCAAGCCGCAGGTTGCATTCCGCCCTCACAAGATACATTTCGGCGAGGCGGATGACGGCGATATTCGCATACTGGTTTTTCCACTTACCGGAAAGGTAATCGCCGGAGCTGGTGTAAAAGAGGGATTTTCTCACATCACCATCCGGATAGAGGGCAAGGTGCGCATCTTCAATCAGTATATCACGGCGGCCTCCGTTAGAAGCATTCGCGAAAAACTCATTCATCGAATTCTCACCATCCTGTTCAGAGATCTCTATTGAAAAAACTGATTCCTTGGTATCTTCCAATTGATTGAATACATCTTTATAAGCCGGTATAAGGCTGTATTTTCCCGATTCAATTACACGGTCAGCGGCATCGCGCGCATTGGCATAGTCGCCTTGCTGCAAATAAATTCTTGCCAGCACCGCTGCCGCCACAAATTTATCGGCATACACATTATTGCTTTCCGGCAACAGGCTCTCCGCCGAAGTAAGATCAGCGATGGCCTGTGCATAACACTGCTCTACTGTGTTTCTTGCCGGAGTGGAGGATGCATCAATTACAATGGTTGGTGTAAGCACTATCGGTACCCCTAACTGATTGTTAACCTGGCCGGGTTCATACTGCTGCCCGAAATAACGGGCCAACTCAAAATACATCCATCCGCGCAGGCATCTTGCTTCGCCTTCTACTTTTGCGCGGTCTTCTTCATTGACAACCGATAAGGCAGACAGCACGTTGTTACAGATGTTGATGCAGTTGTAGGCATCTGACCAAAGCGCTTCCACATCTGAATTCGTGACGAGTATCTGCCGGTTAAAAATTTCACGCGGCGCTTCGAAAGTACCCACCCATAGCAACTCGCCTTCGCCGGCATAGAGTTCCGCGTTTCTGAGGATGTTGCCGCCAAACAGATCATCCTGCGACAATTCATCATACGCACCGGTCAACACTTGTTTTACGCTTGCATCGTTGCTGAGTGCTGTGGCGTTGGTAGAGATCCTGTGCAGGTTGCAGATCGAAGGTGTCGGCACAGCCATTAAAAATCTAAAGCGCGGTGAGTATGGCTGCGGCCCGCATTATTTTTTTTACCGCATCGAATGGAAGACAGGTGTGAGGTGAAATCGTTCTCATGGAAGGAATATTATCTGGGGTAAGTTTTTTCATTTTATTTCATTGACGGGTTAGAAAATTGTTTCAATAAAACAAATCACAATCCGATGGTAAGTCCAAACACAATGGTTTTAGGTTGCGGCGCACTGTAGAAATCGATTCCGGCGATCACGTTAGCTTCTTCCGGCAGTACATAATCAGAAGTAACTTCAGGATCCCATCCGCGATAGCTGGTAATGGTTAACAGGTTATACGCCGACATATAAACACGGAGGCTGGAGAATTTTATTTTTTATAATAGCCGGTCGAAAGAGTCATAGCCCAGCGTCACCGATTTAAGCCGTATATAGGATCCGTCGTCAATGTAACGGCCTGGAGCGTGTCTGATCACCGTTATCAAATCCCAACCGGGCCTGTGGAACATCTGTAATATCGCCCGGATGCTGCCATGCGTTAAGCATGGCTATCGTCTGGTTGTCATAGACTGCACCATTGGCTTCCATCCAGTGATCACCATTCAGATTGATTTGATTGCCATAGACACTTTGTGTTGCAATATCCAATGAAAAACCTTTGTAAGAAAAACTGTTGGTGAAGCCGGCAATGAAATCGGGATTGGGGTCGCCGAGCACAACGAAGTTGGCAAGATTAAAATCGTTGGTTGTTTCCGCTGAACCTTCCGGACCATTCACATACCAAAGCGCATCACCGTTATCCGGATCTACGCCTGCATATTCGGCACCATAGAAGACGCCCAGTGGTTCGCCCACCTTCACGACATTCAGAATATCGGAACCGCCGTTGTCGATCAGGTCCTGGCCGGGTGCCAGTTCTACCACTTCGTTTTTATTGGCGGCAAAATTTACGCTGGCTGTCCATTTAAATTCATTCACAAGGATATCGCCATTGACTACGATCTCGATGCCATTGTTTTTCATCTTACCGATGTTCTGTGTTTGCAGCAGGATACCGGTGGTGGCAGGAATAGGTACGTCCAGCAAGAGATTGGAGGTGTTCTTTATGTAATAATCCAGTTCACCGTTTAAGCGGTCGCCAAAGAATCCAAAGTCAATGCCTGCATCAAACTGAAAAGTTCTTTCCCAGGTGAGATCAGGATTTTCGATAGTGGAAGGGTAGAGCGCAGGGTTGCCATTGTAGGAAGCGACACCATATTTGCCGATGTAATCAAAATCTCCGATTTCCGCATTACCTATTTCACCGGCGCTGGCTCTTACTTTCAGGAAGCTGATGGCCGGGATGCCTGCTAAGAATTCTTCCCTGCTAAGAATCCAGCCGGCGGAAGCGGACGGAAAAAATCCATAACGCTTATTCTCCCCAAATCGGGAAGATCCATCAATTCGACCGGTGAGTGAAAAAAGGTACTTCTCGTTATAATTGTAGTTGGCTCTTGCGAAATAAGAGATGAAGCGATACTGTGTAAAGTTGCTGGTGCCATACACAATTTGCGAGGCGCTTGCCAGTGTCTTCAGGTCATCATTCGGAAATCCCTGGCCGTCCACTTTTTGATAGAACTGGGTGTAAGGCTGGTATTCAATACCACCAGTCGCCTCCAGGTTATGCATTTTGTTTAAGCTGGTGAGATAGGTTAGCAGCAGCTTTGTATCATAATTTTCAACGCGTGCTGAGTAGGCTTCACCGTATCCGCCCACCGACTGTCCGAAGTTGGAACGGCTGCCGGAATAGCGGTCGGACGTGAAGTTGGTAAAATCGCCACCCACTTCACCCCGGAGGGTTAGTGAGGGCAGTATGTGAAAGTTTGCATAGATGTTCCCCACTGTCCGAAATGTGTAATTGTTGGATTGCGTGTATTCCGCTTCGAGCAGTGGATTAAAGTACAGCGTGACGGGCTGATCATTAAGTTGTCCTAAGGTATCGTAAGGTGGCGTAAGAGGCGACTGTGCAACAATTTGCATGGGTGATTCAAAATAATCATCGTTAGGAACATCATTGTTCAGGCTGCGGCTTAGTTGCAGCGATGTGCCGAGATCAAATTTATCCGACAACTTGCTGTCAAGATTGATCTGGATATTTGCGCGGTTCATATAGTTATTGATCAGGATGCCATCCTGTTGCGAATAACCGCCTGCAATGAAATACTGCAGTTTGTCGGTGCCTCCGGAAACGGACGCATTCACATCCCTTGAGGTAGCTTTCTGAAAGGCAAGTGACTGCCAGTCGGTACTCACTTCTCTTGTGGTCCAGTCAGCCCAACCTGAATTCCTGTCGAACTGCTTGTGCACATCTTCCAGGAAATCGTCAATGGCTTCCTGTTCGTTATCATAGCCGCTGATGTTATTCGCGAAATCATATTGGCCGGCGTTAACCGCGGCCTGTTCAAAGTAATTAATGTATTGATCACTGTTCATGAATTCGCGCAGGCGGGTAGGTTTGCTCCAGCCTTGCTGATAGTCAATGGTAACTTTTGATTTTCCTTCCTTTCCTCTTTTGGTGGTGATCAGCACTACGCCGTTTGCGCCACGCGAACCATAGATAGCGGATGCCGCGGCATCTTTCAATATGCTTACGGACTCTATATTATTGAAATCAATATCATTCAGCGGGTTGATGGAAAGATTGACTTCATCATTCACTGCCTTTGTATTGATCGGCACGCCATCCACAACATACAAGGGCTCATTGTTGGCGGTGATGGAAGAAGAGCCGCGCACCCTTACCTTGATGGCGCTTCCCACCTTTCCGTTATTCGTTTCCACGAATACGCCGGCTGCTTTGCCTTGCAGCGCCTGCTCAATTGAAGTAACCGGTGTACGGGCGATGGCATCACCTTTTACCTCGGCAATGCTTCCGGTCACTTCCGTTTTTATCTGTGTTCCATATCCAACCACCACCACTTCTTTCAGGAGCTGCTCTGTATTAGAAAGCGCCACATCCACAACAGCTTCCTTTGAAAAGGCAACCTCCCGGGTTTCATAACCAACATAAGAAAAGATGAGTGATCCTCCGGCGACGGGAACATCTATCGCATATTTCCCCTTTTCATTGGTGATGGTGGCCGTTTGCGTTCCTTTAATTACAACGGTCACACCATCGAGCGGTTCACTGTTTGATTTGTCAGTGACGGTGCCGGTCAGTGAACGGTATTGCGCAAACAGGGGAGCATAGACAAGCAGACTTATCGCCAGCAGTAAAATTTTTCTCATGGTTCAAATGCTTTGTGCTGTGGTTCAGAAATGATTCATAAACGTAATAATTTCCATTTGAATTAGGAATCCGGATGAAGCATGGATAAAAGCAGCATGCCTATTGGCGAGCTGCTATTGCTTCATGACGGTGGCAAAATAATTTTCAGATCCGTCAAATAACTTGACGAGGTAGAGACCGGCCGGCAGCAGGGTTGTGTGCAAGGTGAATGACGGGCCGGCGGTTAATGTTTGCTCGTAGACTATTTCACCAAGGTTGTTAATCAATGATAGCCGGCCGCTGGTGACCATGTCAGTCATGAGGACAGTCAGCTGATCAGAAAATGGGGAAGGGAAAATATCGAAGTGGTTGAACGAGGGTTGATCCATTCCGCTGATTACGGTTGCATCCAGTGATGTATCCGTTGTTGCCGTACAACCGTAATACTGATAAACAGTGAGGGTAACCGTGTAGGTGCCGGTGTTAGCGTAAACATGCACCGGCAGTTGTTCGGTTGAAAAGGTACCATCCCCAAAGTCCCAGTAATAATCTGCGCCGTTGATGGCCGGTGTAAATTGAAAGATAGCCGGTGCAATTTGATTGGTTGTAAATGTAGCGTCAGGAGCCGCCACATAATCCAAAGCGATGGCATCATCCAGCCAGTCAAAACGGTTGCTGATAAAGTTTTTCAGTTCATCCACAAAAAAAGGAGGATTGGTGACTCCCAGCTCCGCCCATTTTTTAAAGTTACGTTGTGCCGGTTGTTCCAGCAGTGTCTGCAGGGAGTCGATGATTTTATAAATTGATTCATTTTCTAATATTTCCTGCCGTAAGGAGGTGTACCGGCAATACACTTCCTTCACCCATTCAGGATCTTCCCGGAATTTACTCCACCAAAAAGGAAAGGGCCAGTAGGGATGTGTGATTTCCCAAACCCATCCCTGCTCTGTGCCGGGCGCATAGGCACGGTCGTAATCCCATGGCGGACCAATATGGAGCTGCCCGCCGTCCGTAATTTTTTCTTTATACAAAAAAGTACTGCGGCCATAGCTGTCGTAGTTGGCACTGAACTCATTCACGATCATGAAGTCGATGAAGGATTTTACGGCGATAAATTTTCTGTACCCCTGCGCACTATCCAGAAACAGGTTGCCATGCAGTGAATTTTCAAAGCTATCCACATAACTATGGATGTAATCAAATTGTGCGGGTTGAATTTCTTCTATGCGAGGCTCTACCATTTTATAAGCAACGGGTAACTGGCAGGTAGCATAATTAACCGGAAGATAAATGCTGTTCCAGTCATTCGGATACCCGTTTTCATTGATTTCAATAATATAGCCTCCTGTTAGTTCATCGCCGGTAATGTCTTCCGGTTTCAAGTCCGCAATATCAACCCTGTTCTCATCGCGTTTTACTTTTTCTGTCAGCGTGTAAACGCCTAAGTATTCACCATTCAGCATCAGCTCACAAAACATTGTGCGTGGTGCATAATGGCCCATTCTCCTGCTCATTTCATACGTGATGGTGTTTTTCATGAGGCTTAAGTCCAGGTATTCAGCTTTCAGAATAAAATCATTTTCAGCAGGAAGCCCCAACAGTACAGTATCTATCTCCACGCTATCGTTATCCACCACGTCGAAGTCATAGTTTTTCTTGGGATAATAGGGCCCGGTAAAACCCTGCAGCTCCGTCATTATTTTCCCCGAAAAAGCATAATCCGTATCTGACGGATGGTTCAGGAAGCCAGTTCCGTGATCGATGATTTTTATGTCTGCTGCCACTTTGGGTTCCGTAAAAATTTCCTGTCCGTGTGTATCGAGCAATAGGATGGGAAGGTTTGATTCGGCGAAGACGAATGGCAATGCAGGTTCGTCACCAAAGGTGATTTGAAAATTGTGCAATGTTCCCTCATCCTGCGGATACGTATCATTGCATTGCAGTTTCCAGGTGCCATTTGGATTTTGTCCGTTATTGATCAATCCAAGATCGCCCATGGCGGCAAACATGCCCGTGAAGGGTGCTGATCCTCCGCTCACCGGATTGGGCGAGAAATCATTGAGGCAGGTGAAGAAAAAATTATCGCCATCGCCGCCTACTCCCGAAATCAGCAGCACCGCCGTTCCATCGGGCGCGATCAGTTTCAGTTGAAGGTCGGAATCCCAGCTATGCGTGATATTGAAACAGACACTTTCCAGTCCGAATGTGGTATCAATAACAGCAGGCAGCCCGCTAACGTCGAGATCGAAAGTGACAATGGTGCCATTATCCGGAATCACCTGGTTAACGACGGTATAATAGGTTTGTGCCCATGACGGAAGGCTTGTCATCACCCAAAAAACCAGGTATATGGTTTTTATTTTCATACAGAAATCGCGGTTCGTTTCCGAAAAATGATACAGCGTTGAATGTTCATTCTTGCAAAATAGTTATTTCCATTGGTGGTTATGATGAGGCCTGGTTGAAAATGGAGCGGATACCACCTGGCGTAAAGGAACGTGCTTGCATGTCAAAGGACGATTCGTGACGCCATCGGGCGGCATCACCCGGCTGGCGTGTTACCTGTTTATTTCATTTTTCTTCACGTTCTTTGTCCCATACATCCATTTCATGGCAACAGACGTATTCGATAAGGCAGCCGCAATTTTGCAGCAACTGGAAGCGGAAGCAGTAGCAGACACTGCATCACTGGAGCAATTCCGGATACGATACCTGGGCAGCAAGAATATTATCAAAGAGGTGTTTGCTGAAATGAAACAGGTGCCGAATGAACGGAAGAAGGAATTCGGGCAGGTAGTGAATGCATTAAAGCAGAAGGCGGAAGAAAAATTTCAATTGTTGAAGGATCAATTGTCGCTTGCCACGACCGTTGTTAAAACAGCATCCGTTGACCTGACAATGCCCGGCAGCCCGGTGGCGCTGGGATCGAGGCATCCGGTGGCCGTTATCCGCAAAAAGGTGATTGACATCTTTGGCCGTATCGGTTTCCAGGTAGCGGAAGGACCTGAAATTGAAGATGAATGGCACAACTTCACGGCACTGAATATTCCCGAAGATCATCCAGCCCGTGATATGACGGATTCTTTTTACATAGAAAACCCGGGCGTCATCCTTCGTTCACAAACCAGCAATGTGCAGATCCGTGTGATGGAAGGGCAACCACCACCCATCCGGATCATCGCGCCGGGACGGGTGTACCGCAACGAGACCATAACGTATAAACATCATGTCATTTTTCACCAGCTGGAAGGGTTATACATTGACAAGCATGTTTCCTTCGCCGATCTGAAACAGACCATGTACTATTTCTTCAAAGAATTTTTCGGGGATGATTTTGAATGGCGGTTCAGGCCTTCTTATTTTCCTTTTACCGAGGTGTCTGCAGAACTGGATATCAGGAGGAAAGGAACTGAAAAATGGATGGAGATACTGGGTTGCGGTATGGTGCATCCGGCGGTGCTGGAGAATTGCAAGATTGATCCGGAAATTTATACGGGCTATGCCTGGGGAATGGGAATAGAACGGCTCGTACTGCTCAAATATGACATACCTGATATCCGTATGTTGTTCGAAAATGATGTGCGTTTCCTGGAACAGTTCGAGGCTGCCTGGTGAGCGTGCCATGTATGGATCCGGGATTTTCCATGGAAAAATTCAGACGCCTGCCTGCTGCTGCCATCCGGCAAGGCCATGTCAGAATACTAATTTATTCAGTGCCTTTACCATATTTCTGCGGCTGCTGTATTTCACTTTGAATTCGTTGGTGAGTGTTTTTGCCATAGCGACGCCGGCAGGAAGCGATTGTATTTTTCGCAGGGTGCTCACGATATAATTGTAATGTTCGCGGCCCATATGCTGCTCGGCATAACGACGGAGGGCGACACGGTAAACAGCTACCAGTTCTTCCGGAAACCGGTCTTTGAGCAGATCATAAAAATCCTCCGCGAATTCAAGCGTGGCATTTTTTTGCAGCAGGGCGAGCAGCCGCTGCCAATATTGTTCTTCCACAAAAATGGTTGCCAGTGCTCGGATACCTTTCCATCCGAAATTTTTTTCGGCTTTCAGCGTACCAATGATCTTTTCAACTTCCGGCTTCCACTTGTCTGCCGTATAGGTGGCCTTCACTTTTCGATAATATTCGATGCGGAACTGATCATAAAATAATCGCAGTCCTGATTGCCTTACCTGGCGCACGTCGTTCTCTTCTTCTGCAATTTGTAAGAGTAATTCATCCCATTCCGAACTTGCATACAGCCGTCCTTTCTGCTGATCGCTTCGCTTGCTTTCCTTAATGAGTTCTTTGGCAGCTTCAAATTGGTGTTGCTGGATGTGTTCATCAATCAGTTGCCGGCGGAAAGTGCGTATGCGAAGATTATCCGCCAGCACTTTCTTCGCCTCCTCCGGTCTTCCCAGGCGATGGAGGATCAGCATTTTTTTTCGTAAAAAAAATTCTTCGTACCGCTCATTCATGATATCCTGGTGGCGGCTGCCCGTTGCAAGAATCAACTGATCAAGCAGTGTTACCAGGCGAAGCTGTTGTTCTTCATTCATGACGGCTGCCAGGAGTACATCAATCCAGTATTCTTCCAATCCTTTATCCCGGTAGGCGGGCCGGAGCGCTTCCTGCAAAGCCGTTTCAAAAATGAGTTCCTTCAGTTGCGGTCCGGCATCTGTATGGAGGATGGCATCCAGTATGGAAAAAGCGGTTACAATTTTCCCGTGCAATAGTGCATCCGGATCATCAGCGCGGCCCACCAGCGGATGAACTAATCCGATCAACCCAACGGCGAGGTAAAAGGGATCGAGGTAATTTTTGATGGCCAGCTGGCCGGCTGCCTGCCCCAACAAGGCATCGAGGCGCTTTGCCACTGTTGGCGCGTAATGGGACTGCGGAGGTGGATAGCCAATGATCTGCTGCAGCAGCAGCAGGTATTTTTCTCTGCCTGTCATCTTTAACCTGTCGGCAAAGTGCAGCAGGAATTCAGTTGCCAATTCAGGGTTTTCTGCGGCATATATTTCTATGAATTCACGTAATTCTTTATCTCTTACCCGCTTGAGTAAGGATGTCATCACAGTGGACGCAGCGGGATTTTGTGCCGTATCCATTTTCAGTGGGAGATGAGAGACTTCAAAGTCATAGGCATGCCGGCAAATCTGAAGCAGTGGTTATTCATTTTGCGTTAAGCCCGGTTCTGCTTTGAAAGGTAAAATGCGGGATTAACCTGTAAAGATAACAAGTGATCAGCAGGAAATGTCCTTCATGAAAAGAACTTTCGAATTAAAGTCATTGCAATTCTATTTATTGATTTTTTTGAAATCGTATTCGCCTTTTGGTATGTTTCGCACTATCTCTTCACTAATATTGGAGCTGACTCCATCACAGCGTTATTGGGCAGCGTTCTTCGCAAAGTGAATCGCTATCATTTCTGATGAAACAGCGGTAAATTGCTTTCCGGTTTTTCAATGGAGGCCATTGCACTGCTGATGAAAACGATAACACAAATACATACCATTGCCGTGGCAGGGGCTGGCACGATGGGCGCCGGCATAGCGCAGCTTGCCGCACAGGCCGGTTATAAAACTATACTGTATGATGTATCAGCTACCGCTGTTCGCCAGGGAATTTCCGGTATCGAAAGCAACCTGGCAGTAGCAGTAGAAAAGAAAAAGATAACGGCTGCAGATAAGGAGGAGATATTATCCCGCATTCATCCATCCGGAAAAATAGAGGAGCTGGTGGCTGATGTGGTGATTGAAGCAATAGTGGAACGGCTGGAAATTAAATCAGCCTTCTTCCGTGAATTGACGACCATCACCGGCGACGAGGAAACAATTTTTTGTTCCAACACCTCTTCCATTCCCATCACACTGTTAGCCGGGGAAATCCCACATCCGGAGCGGGTAGCCGGTATGCATTTTTTTAATCCCGCACACCTGATGAAACTGGTGGAAGTTGTTTCGGGAGAAAAAACAGCGGAGGCCTGCGCACAAACAATCTGTGCGCTGGCCGTCAAGATGGGCAAGCAGCCGGTTATGACGAAGGATAAACCGGGCTTTATCGTGAACCGCATTGGCAAGTTATATCATACGGAAGCCATCCGGTTGCTGGAAGAAAAGATCGCCACAGTTGAAACAATTGACCGGCTGCTGGAAGCGAGCGGATTCAGAATGGGGCCCTTCCGGCTGATTGACCTGATTGGTGTGGATGCGAACCTGAATGTTACCCGATCGCTATATGAATTAATGCAGCACGAACCGCGTTTCAGGCCCAGTGCTCTTCAACAAAAAATGGTAGATGACGGGCACCTGGGAAAAAAGTCGGGCCGCGGATTCTACCAGTATTGATTTTTTTCTGCAGCAAAACTGCCACCTGTATGGACAAGATCAATTTGGTTGAAAAATTAGCACTGTTAAGTGACCACTGGCATCCGCATATCATCGGCGACCTGAATGAGCATCATATCAAGTTGGCCAAGCTGCAGGGTGATTTTATCTGGCACAGCCACGCGGAGGAAGATGAATTGTTTATCGTATTGAAAGGAAAACTGCTGATGGATTTCAGGGATGAAGCAAGTCCTTCTGGAATACGAACCGTGGAAGTAATTCCGGGAGAGATTATTATTGTGCCAAAGGGAGTGGAACATCGCCCGCATGGTGATGAGGAAGTACACATCCTGCTGATTGAACCCCAAACAGTGGTTAATACCGGTGCTACAGAAAATGAACTGACACGCAAGGAGCTGTACAGGATTTAGCCGTTATACCGGTATTAGCACCTTTGGTCAGCGGAAGGGCATTCGGCTTCATTATTCTGCATGTACTTTTTGTGGAGATGGTGCAGACAATGGATAATCCGGAACATGAGCTTATGCCTGCTTCAGTAATGCACGCACCGCACAAGGCATAAGCAAGAGTAGAATGTCTGAATATACACGCTGCTGTATGGAACTGCAAAATGTGGGATAAAATCTATCTTTGCGCAAACAGGAAACATCAGCACGGCTGTTTATGAAAACAACTCTCTTAACCGATACACATATTAAACTGGGCGCGAAGATGGCCGAGTTTGCAGGTTATAATATGCCCATCTCCTATGCCGGCATCAATACCGAGCATCAATGTGTTCGTGAAAATGTAGGGGTGTTTGATGTTTCTCACATGGGCGAGTTTGTAATCAAAGGATCACGTGCCCTGGAGCTGATACAACTGGTCACCTCCAACGATGCATCAAAGCTTAAGATTGGCGATGTACAGTATTCCTGCCTTCCCAATGATCAAGGTGGTATCGTGGACGATTTGTTGGTTTATCACCTGCAGGAAAATTCCTACATGCTGGTGGTGAATGCCTCCAATATTGATAAAGACTGGAACTGGATCTTGAAGCACAACACATTTGATGTGGAGATGAATAACATCAGTGACCGTGCGGGATTGCTGGCCGTGCAGGGACCGAATGCGATAAAGGTGTTGCAAAAACTTACGGCAACTAACCTGGCTGAGATCCCTTATTATAAATTTGCGCGCGGTGTTTTTGGCGGAGTAAAAAATGTGTTGATGTCGAACACCGGCTATACGGGTGCCGGCGGCTTTGAAATTTATTTTGACACCGCTGATGCGGGAGATCTGTGGTATAAAATATTTGAAGCGGGCAAAGAGTTTGGTATTCAGCCCATCGGACTGGGCGCAAGAGATACCTTACGGCTTGAAATGGGTTTTTGCCTGTACGGCAACGACATTGACGATACCACTTCCCCGATCGAAGCCGGGCTCGGCTGGATCACCAAGTTCACCAAAGATTTTGTTGCCAGGGATATAATTGAAGCACAAAAAAAGAATGGCGTATCCCGCAAACTGGTCGGATTTGAAATGGTTGATAAAGGCATTGCGCGCCATGGTCACAACATTGTCGATGACAATGGCAATGTGATAGGTACTGTAACAAGCGGAACGCAATCACTGACCTTGCAAAAAGCGATCGGAATGGGATATGTGCCTTCAGCACTGGCTGCTGAGGGAAGCACCATTTATGTTTCCATCCGCGACAGGCAGTTGAAAGCCAGGGTGGTCAAGATGCCTTTTTTGAAAAAGTAACCCGGAGCACCGTATTTCCGCTGCTGGCAGCCTGCATCCTTCCTATGTGACGCACCTGAAATAGTTCAGCCGCTTTACCAGGTTTTGAGACTGATAAACATGTTCTGAGGTAATGCCAATGATGTATAAGCGTTACCATTAGTCGCCGATTACTTTCCATGCAAGTCAGCAGGGCCAGCTGCAGGTACCACATTTAGCCGGACAGGATTTGAAGGATCTGTGTTTTCATCATATACGCTGTTGATCACTGCTGAATGCACAGCATTTTAATCAAAAATGCTGCGTATATAAAATGCCGGATAAAAAAATCTGGCTACCTTTCCTGAAATTAAACAGCAGCTTTTGCCTGATAAATCAACCCTTGAAGTTTGCCTTACACCTGGCCTGTTACCACTGTATCCTATCAACGGAAAAGTAGTGGTGGTGATAGATGTGTTGCGGGCTACCACCACTATGTGCGTGGCTTTGGATCAGGGCGCCGAAAAAGTTATTCCTGTTGAAACAATTGATGAATGCCTGAGTTACAAAGGAAGGGAAGGTTACATCCTGGCCGGTGAGCGCAATGGCCGAAAAGTAGAAGGATTTCATTTTGGGAATTCGCCCTTTGAGTTTATGAATGGCGTAGTGAAGGGCAAGATACTGGTGCTGACAACGACCAATGGAACGCGGGCCATCAAGATGACGGAATCGTCTCACCAGGTGGTGATTGGCGGATTCCTGAATTTTTCCGCACTGGCTAAATGGCTGATCAGTGAAGGGAAGGACACGCTGTTGCTGTGCTCAGGCTGGCGTGATAAGTTTAACCTCGAAGACACGGTGTTTGCCGGCGCCTTGATTCATCATATCAAAGAATTTTTCCTGGTGGATTCCGATTCCGCCTTTGCCGCGGAAAAGTTGTACCTGAATTCAAGGAGAAACATGTTTCATTTCATGAAACAATCTTCACATTACCGGCGTCTCGCACACCTCGGTGTCATTAACGATATTAAGTATTGCCTGCGTCCCGATTTAACCGACGTGGTGCCGGTACTGAAAAATGGGGAACTTGTACGCGCCGATTTCCGAAAGGATATGGAAGGAGAATTTTTTTCACTGAATGACCTGGATTGAAAATTTACCGATACGATTTGAAAACTGTAACCTATTTATTCAATTGCAACTAAACAGATTTTCGTTGAGTGAATAAACTTGTTCTTCTTGTCGGCCTGGGCGGCTTCATCGGTACAGTGGCACGTTTTCTCTCACAGCAACTCGTGTATAAGATGTATCCTGTCGTTTTCCCATACGGAACTTTCTCTGTTAACATGGCCGGTTGCTTCCTCATCGGCGTTTTCTATGCGGTCTTTGAAAAATACAATGTGCTCTCCCCTGAGTGGCGGTTGTTTCTCACCACAGGATTCTGCGGCGGTTTTACCACATTCTCTGCCTTTACTTATGAGGGAGTGCAAATGATTGAGAACAAAGATTACTTCTACCTGGTATTGTATTCGTCCATCAGCATAGTGGCAGGAATAGCGGCCACTTATTTTGGAATATGGCTGACAAAAACAATTGCCTGAGATTTACTCCTGCACCTGTTTTTGCTTAGCACCGAAAAAGCAGGTTCATCATCTGCGCGATATGCGAAGGATGATTTCCGCTGCATTTTTTGATAGTTGTCTTCCTTCCTTTTGCAGGATATTGTTTGAACCCGGATTTTTCAGTAGAAAAATCCCGCTTCGCTACGAATTAGCACTGCTAAGGGGTTGCTCATTTTTTCAAGAAAAGAAAATGTTTCGCAAACCCTAAGCAGTGCTGTGTCGGGGTTAAACCCCATGCGTTTTTGAAATGCAAAATGTGGGTTGAACACACTATATTCGTCCAACACAAAATTAATCACATGGGTGCTTCATCACTGATTGTTCTTATCTGCGCTGCGGTGGCTTTTTCCGCAGGTGGCATGGCTGTGGCGAAGCTGCTCGTAAGAGGAAGCAGAAATCCAGCTAAGGGACAAGCCTATGAATGCGGCATCCCTTCGAAAGGAACACCCTGGGATCAGTTTAATGTGGGCTATTATCTCTTCGCCCTCATCTTTTTAATTTTTGATGTGGAACTGATCTTTATGTATCCTTGGGCGGTGGTGGTGAAGCAGGTCGGATGGCCGGCCATGGTGGAGATCATCATTTTTTTGTTCATCCTGTTCCTCGGATTTCTTTATGCACATAAAAAGGGAGCATTGAAATGGATGTAATGGAATTGATTAAAATAAATGCTTGCCGGCAAAAACTTTAACAATCAACAGTTTAACTTTCAAACACTCAGCTAACACTTGGAAGAAATCGTCCCATTGACAGAGAAAAAATCGTTTCCCGGGCAGATTCACGAAACGCCGGGAGGTGGTATTGCGCTGAGCACGCTGGATGAGGTGATCAACTGGGCACGATCGAATTCGTTGTGGCCACTCACTTTTGCCACCAGTTGCTGCGGCATCGAAATGATGTCGGTGGCCGGGGCGAAATATGATTTCTCCCGGTTTGGTTTTGAAGTGGCACGCGCCACACCACGACAAGCTGATGTGATCATTATTGCCGGCACCATCGTGAACAAGATGGCGCCTGTACTCAAAAGATTATATGATCAGATGGCAGAACCCAAATACGTGATTGCCATGGGTGCCTGCGCTATCAGCGGCGGACCGTTTTTTTATAACACGTATTCCGTCGTGAAAGGGGCTGACCATGTGATTCCGGTGGATGTTTACGTCGCCGGCTGCCCGCCACGACCTGAAGCATTGCTCAACGCCCTCATTACATTGCAGGAGAAAATCAGAAGCGGCGCCACAAGAGAACAGATCAGGAGCGGCAGTTAAGATTTGAAAGCACAACAACCTGTACCGGCCTGTGCATAGCAGGCCATAAAATGCGAGGTAAAAAAATTGACCAACGAAGAATTAAAGGCCAAAATCAGCTCGTTGTTACCTTCCGCCACTTTTGAAGAAGGTGGTGAATGGTTGACCGTGTTGATCGGCCCGCTGGATTGGAAGATGCTGTCAGCACTTCTTCGCCAGGATGAATCACTGAAGTGCGACTACTTGTTTTGCCTCACCTGTATTGACTGGAAATCACATTTGACAGTGGTATATCATCTTACTTCCACCACGTATCGTCACCATGTAGTGGTGAAAGCAAAACTGGATCGCGGCAAGCCGGAGATCGAAACTGTGAGCGACACCTGGCGCACGGCAGAATTTCATGAGCGGGAAGTATTTGAATTGTTCGGTGTGGTTTTTCTGAATCATCCTGATCTGAGGCGATTGATTCTTACGGATGACTTTGAAGGATTCCCCTTGCGCAAAGATTTTGAGGATCCTGTGAACATGATAAAACTATAGCCGGAAATTTGGGAAAGGCCACGCCGCCGTGCAACAGGTTCAGCCATCCCGCTCCATAAACAAACAACAATGATTGAAGAAGTAGGCACCACCCAAGAAGGCGATCTGATCATCAATATCGGGCCGCAACATCCTTCCACCCATGGTGTGCTTCATCTTGTTGTTACGCTGCGAGGTGAAACCATCCTTAAGGTGGAGCCGCACCTCGGCTATATCCACCGCTCGATTGAAAAGATGTGCGAGTCACTCACTTACCGGCAGTTCATTTATGTAACGAGCCGGATGGATTATCTCTCCGCACACATCAACAATCACGGTTGTGCTTTATGTGTGGAGAAAGGAATGCAAATTGAAATTCCACCGCGTGCGCAGGTTATAAGGGTGCTGATGGATGAGCTTACGCGAATTGCTTCACATGAGTTGTGGTGGGGTGCGATGTCGATGGATCTTGGCGCGTTCACCCCGTTCTTTCATGCTTTCCGCGAACGCGAAACAATCAACGACATCATGGAAGAGACCTGTGGCGCCCGTTTGACGATGAATTATATGGTGCCTGGCGGTGTGATGTATGATCTGCATCCCAACTTCGTGAAACGGGTGAAGGAGTTCCTGAAACTTTACAAATTGAAAATCGGTGAATATGATGACCTGATCACCGGCAATGTTATTTTTCAAAACAGGATGAAAAAGGTTGGCATACTGTCAAAAGATGATGCGATATCCTATGGATGTTCCGGTCCGGTGGCGAGAGGCAGTGGCGTGAAGTGCGACATCCGGAAACTTTATCCTTATGAAGTGTATGACAAACTGCAATTCGATGAGGTGCTTGAACAGGAAGGTGATTCTTTTTCAAGATACCTGGTACGGCTGGGGGAGATGAATCAGTCCATCCGTATTATTGAACAACTCATCGACAATATTCCGGAAGGAGAGTTCCAGGCCAAAACAAAAGCCGTTTTAAAATTACCGAAAGGAGAGTTCTATACAAGAGTGGAAACCGCGCGTGGTGAGTTG
The DNA here is from genome assembly GCA_044227805.1 of Chitinophagales bacterium. Classification (GTDB taxonomy): domain Bacteria; phylum Bacteroidota; class Bacteroidia; order Chitinophagales; family UBA10324; genus JACCZZ01. The sequence continues at coordinate 64,403 of JBGAWA010000002.1, forward strand.
GGTGTTTATATTGTGAGCGAAGGAGGAACCACACCCTACCGCATCAAGTTCCGCTCACCCGGGTTCTCTAATCTTTCCGCGCTGGACCACATGGTGAGGGGCAGCAAGATTGGAGACCTGGTAGCTACCATGGGAACATTGGACCTTGTAATTCCGGATATTGACAGATGATGAAGTACCGTAGTTGCACGATACATGAAAGTTAAACAACGAATAAAGAAAGATGCTGAGTCTTGAGGGAATTACCATCTGGGTGAATAACTGGCTGAATGCAACATTCAATCCTGCCGTCGCATTATTGATTCAGTTTTTGATAGTTGGTTTACTGGCGATCATATTGTTTGCCATACTGGGATTGGTTTTGGTTTTTATGGAAAGAAAAGTTTCCGCCTTCATGCAGATCCGGTTAGGCCCGAACCGTGTTGGCCCGCAGGGAATTTTTCAGACATTGGCCGATACCCTGAAACTGGTGATGAAAGAAGGCCTGACTCCTGATGGCGCCGACAAATTTCTCTTTAATCTTGCTCCGTACGTAGTCATGATCGTTGCGATGCTGATTCTGGCGCCGATCGCCTTTGCCAAAGGATTTCAGATGTGGGACATCAATATCGGTGTACTGTATATTTCCGCCGTTTCATCCATTTCCGTTATCGGTATTTTAATGGCAGGCTGGGCAAGCAACAACAAATATTCGCTGCTGGGCGCCATGCGCAGCGGTGCGCAGATTGTGAGTTATGAATTGTCGGCAGGTCTTGCCATTCTGTCTGTGGTGATTCTCTCCGGCAGCCTGAGCATTTCCGATATCATCGCCTCACAGCAAAACGGGTGGTGGATTTTTAAAGGACACATTCCTGCCGTCATCTCCTTCGTGATTTTTATGATAGCGGTTACTGCCGAAACGAACAGGGCACCTTTTGATCTTGCGGAAGCCGAGTCGGAACTTACCGCAGGTTTCCACACGGAATATTCGGGAATGAAGTTCGCTTTGTTTTTCCTGGCAGAGTATGTCAATATCTTCATCGTATGTGGTATTGGCGCAACACTTTTTTTCGGGGGCTGGATGCCTTTTCATATTGGACACTGGGACGCTTTTAATCATATCATGGATTACATTCCGTCATCCGTTTGGTTTTTTGGCAAAACATTTTTTCTCATTTTCCTGATCATGTGGTTCCGGTGGACTTTTCCGCGGCTGCGTATCGATCAGTTGCTGAACCTCGAATGGAAATACCTCCTCCCTATTTCCATGTTCAATTTATTACTGATGACCTTCATCGCCATCATGGGTTGGTATTTCTAGATTAGTTTCAACCCGTAGTTTTCTATTGAACCTGCGTTTGGCAGTTCAAAACAGCAGCTCTACACGGTGGTGAAGCGGGATTTCTCCATTGAAAAAATCCTGATTGAAAATGGCAGCTTGATTGTGTTGACGTGCCATTAAGCAGTCGATCATTTTTTTTCAGTGAAGGAACCTGCTGTAAACTGCAAAATGCAGGGGTATACAATTCTATGATGTGAATATTATCCTTTCTGACTCGAAGGGTAAAATATCGGTTGAATAATTGAATTCACTGAAATAACCGCGCAAGTTTCACTAAAATTGCTCTGTGTTTCTGATCAACTACATAAAGGAAGTTTTCCATACCATTCAATCTCTTCTCACCGGTATGCGTATGACCGGTTACTATTTTTTCCATCCGCGAAAGGAAATCATCACGCAGCTTTACCCTGAAGCGCCGCCACAATTACCGGAACGGTTCAAAGGAGAAGTGGTGCTGACGCATGATGAGCAGAATGAACATGCCTGCACAGGTTGCACAGCCTGTGAACTGGCATGCCCGAACGGAACCATTAAGATCATCACCAAATTTGAAGTGGGCGCTGATGGCAAAAAGAAAAAGGCACTCGACACTTTTGTTTATCACCTTGAATTGTGTACGATGTGTAATTTGTGCATTGTAGCCTGTCCGACCGATGCCATTAAAATGGCACAGACCTTTGAGCACAGTGTTTATGACAGGAACCAACTCATCAAAAAGCTGAATCAGCCCGGATCAAAAATCAGGGCGGGAATCGAGTAATTATCATGACGGCATCACAAATCATATTTTACCTCATTGCTGCTTTTATCCTCGGCTGCGGACTGCTGGCAGTTACCACACATAAAGTTTTTCGTGCCGCCATCTGGCTTCTTTTTTCTTTGATTGGGATAGCGGCCCTCTATTTCTGGATGGAAGTGGAGTTTATTGCGGCGGTGCAGATCATCGTGTATGTCGGAGGCATTGTAGTACTTATCATCTTTTCCATTTTTCTTACACAACATGCCGGCGGTGAGATGCGCAAGCCAACGCTTATGCGAACGATCGCTTCGGCCTGCGCGGCTTTGTCAGGCTTTGCATTAACGTATTTGCTGATTGAACAATACGGATTCCGGGAAACCGGTAAAAGTTTTGACTGGAATATGGGAATGATCGGTACGCAAATGCTGGGTACGGGCAGCAATGGCTTCGCTTTACCGTTTGAAGTAGTGAGCCTGTTGTTACTGGCGGCAATGGTGGGATGCATAGTGATAGCCATAAAAAGCAAACGCAAGACAGATCAGCAGGAACCCACGGCATCGTAGTACAGGCAAGTTAAATTCATAGACATCAATTATTTAAACACGGATAACCCGCTATCATGAGCCTCAGTGAAGTACCCTTAGAGCATATTTTATTTGTGAGCACCGCCTTGTTTTTTATAGGTGTTTACGGGTTTTTAACCCGTCGCAACATGATTACCATGCTGATGTCGATTGAGCTGATCCTGAACAGCGTGAACATAAATTTCATCACCTTCAATAAATACCTCTACCCGGAAAAGATGGATGGAGTTTTCTTCACTGTCTTCATTGTTGCCATTGCCGCGGCGGAAGCTGCCGTTGCCATCGCCATCATCATTAATCTTTACAGGAGCCATCAATCCATTGATGTGGAAGATGCTTCAGAGATGAAGTTTTAAATCAGTTAATTGTCTGAGCGCTTCGGGACGTTCGCTGTTGCGTTTTTAACCCGAAGACTCAAATCCGAAAAGCAATGAACTATCAATACACCATCCTGATCCCGCTGTTGCCGCTGGCAGGGTTTATTGTGCTTGGTTTATTTGGAAGAAAATATACCGGTAAAGCTTCTGGTCTCATTGCCACTGTCTTACTCCTTCTTTCCACGGCGCTTGCGCTGCTGACTGCCTACGCTTATTTTTTTGTGAATGGAAAGTCAGATGGCATTTATCAGGCTATTGTTCCGGTGAATGTAACATGGCTGCGGTTCACGGATGCACTCAGCATCAATATGGGCATCACGCTCGATCCCATCGCAGTGATGATGCTTGTTGTCGTCACCTTCATTTCGCTGATGGTGCACCTTTATTCGATTGGCTATATGAAAGGGGAAGAGCGATTCAGCACTTATTTTTCATTCCTGCAATTGTTTACTTTTTCCATGCTCGGGTTGGTGATGGCCAGTAATATATTCCAGATCTATGTTTTCTGGGAACTGGTAGGCGTTTCATCATACCTGCTCATCGGTTTTTACTACGACAGGCCTTCCGCTGTTGCAGCTTCCAAGAAGGCATTCATCGTTACCCGCTTCGCCGACCTGGGTTTCCTGGTGGGCATACTGATTCTTGCCTTCTATTCCGAAACGCTGGACTTCGGCATACTCCTGCAGCGGCTCAGCACTCCAACGCCGCAACTGGCTTCCATCATTTCCGCCTCCTTCATGGGTATTTCCGCGCTGAGCTGGGGATTGGTGCTGGTATTCATTGGTGGAGCCGGCAAATCAGCCATGTTTCCTCTGCATATCTGGTTGCCTGATGCCATGGAAGGCCCGACGCCGGTTTCGGCTTTGATACACGCTGCCACTATGGTGGTGGCAGGTGTTTTCCTGGTGGCGAGATTGTTTCCTGTGTTCGCGATGTCGGATCCGGTTGCCTTAAACATCGTGGCGGATGTTGGTGTGTTTTCTGCTTTGCTCGCGGCGGTAATTGCCTGTACACAAACCGATATCAAAAGAGTGCTGGCCTATTCCACCATGTCGCAGATTGGGTTTATGATGTTTTCATTAGGTGTGGCCGGCTATGGAGGCGAACACGGACTGGGTTATATGGCTTCCATGTTTCACCTGTTTACACATGCTTTCTTCAAGTCGTTGTTGTTTCTTGGCGCAGGTGCTGTTATTCACCTGGTGCACAGTAATGAAATGAAGGATATGGGCGGACTGAGAAAAAAAATGCCGCTTACACATATCACTTTTTTGATTGCCTGCCTGGCGATTTCAGGTGTTCCGCCATTTGCCGGATTCTTCAGCAAAGAAGAGATACTGCATGCCGCCCATCATTCCAACATGACGATTTATTGGATAGCACTGCTCACTTCAGGCATCACGGCTTTCTATATGTTCAGGTTGTACTTTTCTGTTTTCTGGAATAAGCCGGACACTGCCATAGCGGCGCATGATCCGGCGGCGGAAGAATCGTCGCATGGAGAAGGCACACTGACCATGAAGATTCCTTTGTTACTGCTGGCTGGTTGCACGCTCTTAGCTGGCTTCGTACCATTTTCTTCGTTGGTAACTTCCGATGGTGTTCCGTTTCTTACACACATCGACCTGCTTTTTTCCGTACTGCCGGTGCTCTTTGCCTTATCAGGAATTTTGATTGCCGTCTTGCTTTATCTCAAGCAAAACACACGGGCGGAAAGAATAGCCGACACCCTTGGCGGCTTCTACAGAGCGGCCTATCATAAATTTTATATTGATGAAATTTATCTGTTCATTACCAAAAAGATAGTCTTCAATTTGGCAGGGAGGCCGGCTGCCTGGTTCGACCGTCATATTGTAGATGGAACCATGAATGGCATGGCACGGGCTACCGGCTTTGTTGCTGCTTCCATCAAAGGATGGCAATCGGGCAAGGTGCAGGCCTATGCTATTTATTTCTTCGGCGGTGTGATGATGCTGATTTTGATTTTTGTTTATTGGTAGAAATGAAATTGGCAGGACATTCATTATTTCTAAAAAAAGGGCGCAATGAAATAAGTTTCATTGCGCCCTGATAAGCTGAAAGAATAACCCGGCTAGTATTGAAAGCACGGTAATCCAAATTTAAAAGCTCAAAGTTGTAACGAAGCGGGATTTTTCAATGGAAAAATCCGGGTTAAACTATTGAACAATCAATTTCTGCATCGTTTCATAACCATTATTTTCCACCGTCAAAAAGTAAACACCATTGCTGAAACCACTCATGTCTATCGCTTTCAGCCAGAGTTGTGATTTGTCTTTGAAACTGGTCTTCATCACTAACTTTCCCATGGCATCGGTGATCTGAATATTGACAGGCTGATTGTTTTCAGCGTCAAAAGAAAGATAGAACAAGCCGTTGGATGGATTGGGATAGAGATTCATTTTGTAGGCAGCTGCTGCAGGTGCGATGCCGGTGGCTACGAATCCTCCGTCGTATTTGAAAACGCCGCCTGTAGTGGCATCCAAATTAAATCCACCTGCCCAACCGGTAATGTTATCGTAAAACTTTACGGTAGTATATTGAATGCCATCATCAATAGTCTCCCACGTATCACCACCGTCAAGGCTGTAAGAGGAGCCGATATCAGGCAGCGTATAATCTACGCCGGTAGAAACCAGTGTCATGTCCGTTTTGGGTACATAACAGAATGAACCTTTGTACATGGTTCCTGAAGGATTGACCTGTGTCCAGGTTGCGCCGCCATCAGTAGTACGCATAAAGGTGACATTAGAACTTGCATCAAGATATTTTGCCCATCCGAGGTTCTCATCTTTATAGTCAATTTGTATAAGGTCGGTCAGTCCGGTTACCTGCACGACAGTCCATGTAGCACCATGATCCGTTGTTTTGAAGATCCTGCCTTTATTGGTGCCGAACCAGAAAATGTCGCCTGACACGGCAAAAACACGGGTGTATCCATATTCACCTGCAATGGGATCAGGAATATTCGCGCCGCTAACGGCAGTCCATGTTGTACCACCATCTGCTGTGGTATAAATTTCAAATTCACCACTCACCGGATCACCAACGGCAAGGCCGGTATTTTCATCCCAGAAATGAAGCACATCGGGAAAGGAAGTGTTGGCCGTAGCGAAAATTACGCCTGCACCCTGTTGTGTCCAGGTGGCGCCTCCGTCTGTTGTTTTGAAAATGCCACCGGTAGCCGCAGCCGTATTTTTAAAGAACATGGCCCATGCTGTATTTTCATCAATGGCAGCCAGGCATGACCAGCTGTAGTTGGCGGGAGCAACGGTAATAGTTCCGGCAGTCCAGGTATTTCCACCATCTGTCGTCCTTGAAAAATCCCGGACATTAGCACTGCCGGTTCCGGAGCCGTTATAGGCTGTAACCCATGCATTGTCGTGGCTGGTAATCACAATCTGGTTAACGCCGCGGCTTGCCGTTGTGAAGCCGGTGGACTCTTCTATCCATTGTGCGAGCACCGGCGCGGTAAGCAAGGAAATAGAAAATAAAGTAAGTAAGGTTTTTTTCATGGTTTTGGATTTAGTTTCTCAAATCTAAATTATATCTGTGAAATGAAGCAGGCATATAGAAAGATTATTGTTGAAGGGTCTCCAACGGTGGACGGGCATTGGCGGAGAAGTTCTATTTTTGCCCACCATGAATTTCCCGTCAAAGTTGATTGAGCAAGCGGTTACGGAGTTTGAAAAACTGCCGGGCATCGGTAAAAAAACAGCCCTGCGGCTGGTATTGCACCTGCTCAAACAGGATGTAGCCACGGTAGATCATTTCGGCGATGCGATCATACGCATGCGCAGGGAGATTCGTTTCTGTAAAAACTGTCATAACATTTCAGACCATGAGCTGTGCAGCATCTGTGAAAATCCTAAGCGCAACCACTCCTTGCTGTGTGTAGTGGAGAATATACGTGATGTGATTGCCATTGAATCAACCAATCAATACAATGGCTTGTATCATGTGCTGGGTGGAGTCATCAGTCCGCTGGAAGGCATCGGGCCGGAAGAATTAAATATTGAATCGTTAGCTGAACGCTGCCGGCACGGTGAAATAAAAGAAGTGATTATGGCATTGAATCCAACGATTGAAGGTGACACCACTATTTTCTATCTGTCTAAGAAATTACAGTCACTTCCGGTGAAGATCACCAGCATTGCGCGTGGCATTTCTTTCGGCGGTGAACTGGAATATGTAGATGATATAACCCTCGCGAGGTCTATTGCAACACGAATGCCGTATGAGAATTACCTGGTGAACAGGAATGAGTAGTGCAGGAAGCATCAAGGTTTACCTTCCGCAGCGTAACCGCTATCCTGCCACTATCAATCTTAGGGCAATGGCATTTTTCAATTGAAAAATTCGGGACTAACCACCATTCCATTGTGTATGGAAAAGTTTCCTGCTAACTTTCGCCGATGCTTCAGCTTTCTGTAATCATTGTCAACTACAATGTGCGTTTCTTCCTGGAGCAGGCATTGCTGTCGGCCAGGAAAGCCATGCAGCAGTTATCCGCTGAAATAATTGTGGTGGATAATAATTCCGTTGACGGCACCAGCGAAATGATGCGCGAAAAGTTTCCGGAAGTAATTTACCTGTATAACAAAGAGAATGTGGGCTTCGCGAAAGCCAATAACCAGGGAATCGCCATAGCCAAAGGCAAGTATGTCTTATTGCTCAATCCGGATACAATAGTCGAAGAAGACACCTTTGAGAAGTGCCTTCGGTTTATGGAGACGCATGAGGATGCCGGGGCAGTTGGCGTGAAGATGCTGGATGGCAAAGGAAATTTTCTTCCCGAATCAAAACGTGGATTTCCATCTCCCAGGGTAGCCTTCTACAAAGCATTCGGACTGGCACGGCTGTTTCCGACATCAAAAATTTTCGGCGGTTATCACCTCGGTTATCTTTCTGAAAATGAAACGCATGAAGTGGATGTGCTGGCAGGCGCTTTTATGTTTATCAGGAAAACGGCGCTGGACAAGGCAGGCTGGCTCGATGAGTCTTTCTTCATGTATGGCGAAGACATCGATCTTTCCTACCGTATCGTAAAAGCGGGATTTAAAAATTATTACTTCCCCGATACGCGCATCATTCACTATAAAGGAGAAAGCAGCAAGAAAGGCACGATGAATTATGTGCGCATGTTTTACCAGGCCATGATCATCTTTGCGCAAAAACATTTCAGCAGCAATGCCGGATTTTATATCCTGATGCTGAAGGCGGCCATTTATCTGCGCGCGCTGTTATCTGTTGTCTATTCTTTCCTGCGGCGCTGGAGCTTGCCCATTGCAGATGCACTCACCCTGTACGGTGGTATGCTGCTGCTCAAGAATTACTGGCAGTACAATGTGAAGGTGGCTGAAGGACTGACATATCCCGAAGAATACATCTACTTCATTATTCCCTTCCATGATTGGGATCCGGCTCCTGCTCCATTTTGTTAAATTCAAAAATTTGCGGCTCGGTGAAGCAAGGGAGAAGAAACTGGTTATCGTGGGAAACAGGGAAGAATCCTCGCGCGTGGAAATGCTGCTCAACCAGGCTAAAGTAAAAAACGATTTTATCGGTTATGTATCCACGCAGGCGGAAACACAGCACAGCGCACATCATCTCGGCGAAGTGGAACAGCTTACTGAAATTGCCCGCATCTATAAAATTGATGAGGTGATCTTTTGCTCCAAAGACATTGCTTCGCAAAAAATTATTGAATGGATGACCCAACTCGGGACAGACCTGGAGTACAAAATTGTTCCGGAAGATTCACTCAGCATCATTGGCAGCAATTCAAAAGATGCGCCCGGTGAATTATATACCATTGAAATTAAACTGGCCATTGCAACACCGTTTAACAAGAGAAGCAAGCGCCTGTTTGACCTGGCGGCGGCATTTTTCCTGCTACTCACGTTGCCGTTGAATATTTTTATAATCAAAAGTCCGGCGGGATTGATAGCCAATATTTTCAAAGTATTTGCCGGAAGAAAAAGCTGGGTTGGCTATGCTGGTGGCATACAACAGCAATATCAGCTTCCACCCTTGCGGGAAGGCGTGCTCACCCCTCTTGATGAACTGAAAAATATGCAACTGGATGATGCCGCCGTTTCCCGTATCAACCTGCTCTATGCAAAAGATTACACGGCATCGCATGACGCAGAATTGTGGTTGAAATGCTTCCGGCTGCTGGGATCGGTTTCTGTACCACCATCATCAGCTCCGCGTGCCACCGGTTAACCCTTGTTTACCATTGGTTGCAGCCCACCGGGCTTTGACATAGAACCTATGTAGGGTTGTTCATTTTTTTCATCACGAAAATGTTACACAAGCCCTAAGCAGCTTAAGCCAGTGGTATGCCCGTTGCTGTTATGAACCACAAAATGCGGGTTTATGAATATTTTTATGAGCACAATTTTTTAATCATGCAACAGGATAAGCGTATAGAGACAGAAGAAACACTTGATCCGGTTGACTGGGAGGCCAGTCTGCAGTTGGGCGCTGAGATGGTATCCGACATGATGCGGTTTCTGCAAACGGTCCGTCTCCGTGCTGCCTGGCAACCGCCGTCACCGCAGGCTAAGGCCCATTTCAACGCCGCTGTTCCCCTGGAGGGAATTGCACTTGAAAAAGTGTACGACGAATTCAAACAACATATACTGCCTTATCCAACCGGCAATATTCACCCGCGTTTCTGGGGCTGGGTGATGGGCAATGGATCTTCTTCCGCTATGCTGGCAGACATGCTGGCAGCGGGCATTAACCTGAACCAGGGTGGTGGTAATCAGATTGGCGGCTGGGTGGAGACACAGGTGATTAACTGGTTCAAGCAGCTTTTCGGATTTCCGGATGAAGCCAGTGGGCTTGTTGTCAGCGGAGGATCCATGGCTAACCTGATCGGCCTTACGGTGGCACGGTATGCCAAAGCAGATTTTGATATAAGAAAGGAAGGCCTTTATGGCGCCCAGAAAAGAATGATGGTGTATGCCTCCTCGGAAGTGCATAACTGTTCGAACAAAGCGGTGGAACTGTTGGGCCTGGGCAGCGATTCACTGCGGCTGATTCCGGTGAATGATCGATATGAAATGGACTTGTCCGCCCTTTCACTTCAAATAAAAATAGACCGCGAAGCAGGCAGGCAACCGTTCTGCATTATTGGCAATGCCGTAACCGTCAATACCGGTGCAGTGGATGACCTGCAGGCACTGGCGGATCTGTGCGAAAAGGAAAATCTATGGTTTCATGTGGATGGCGCTATTGGCGCGATGCTGGCCTTATCAGGAAAATACAGTCATTTAATCAAGGGAATGGAACGCGCTGATTCCATTGCGTTTGATCTGCACAAATGGATGTACATTCCGTATGAGGCAGGATGCACGCTGGTGAGAAAAGGAATGCAACACTACAAAGCCTTTTCTATGCATGCCGATTATCTTGCCCATGAAGAAAGAGGGGTTGCTGCTGGCGATATCTGGTTCAGCGACTATGGAGTGGAGCTGTCCCGCGGATTCAAAGCCCTGAAGATATGGATGAGCATGAAGGAGCATGGAGTGCGTAAATTAGGTAGGCTGGTAACACAAAATGTTGAACAGGTACAATACCTCCGGTCACTGGTTGAATCGAACGGTAAACTGGAACTGCTTGCCCCTGCGCCCGTTAATATTCTTTGCTTCCGATACATTGTTCCTTCACTTGACGATGAGTCGCTGAATAAGCTTAACAAGGAGTTGTTGCTGCGGTTGCATGAAAGTGGCGTGGCAGTGCCGTCTTACACTGTTTTACAGGGAAGATATGCATTGCGTGTTGCCAATACTAATCACCGGACCAAGAAGGAAGATTTTGATTTGCTCATCAGCAAAGTGATTGAATTGGGCGATGCCCTGACAAGAGAATTTCTCAACGAAAAGAAGGAAACAGCATAACGGCAGATCCAACAACTGGCGATACGTTTACTAACAACATGAAAAAAAACATCACCATCGCGGGTTGCGGCGTTATCGGGCTCACCACCGGTTTGCGGTTGCTCGAAGAGGGATATGCGGTCACGATCGTGACGCGTGACTTTCCGCAACAAACAACATCCAACAAAGCGGCCGCTTTCTGGTTTCCCTACCATGTGCGCGATAGTGCGAAAATTCTTGACTGGAGCATGTTATCGTATCAGAAGTTTGAATCGCTGTCGAGCGTCCCCAACAGTGGTGTTCATATGATTCCCGCTATCAAACTGGGCAATGAGGTAAATGAAATTGAACATCGCATCCGCGCCACGCTGCGTGCCGGGCGGTTTCGCCCATTACGGAAAGAAGAATTAACCGCTGGCTTCGATGGCGGATGGTGCGTGCAGGTTCCGCTGATTGAGACACCGGTGTATCTGCCGTATTTATTGGATGAATTTATTTCCGCGGGAGGAATGATTGTTCAACGCACCATACAATCACTCGACGAGTTGATGACGGATACAACACTGCTGATCAACTGCACCGGTCTTGCTTCGCGCGAGTTGGCGAATGATCAGGAAGTGATTCCTGTACGCGGACAAATTGTTTTGCTGAAGGCAGCAAACAAACACCGTATTGTGCTGGAAGACCTTGCTCCCACCTATATCGTTTACCGCACTGATGGTTGCATTTGCGGCGGCACCTATGAAATAAACTGCGATGAATCCGTGACTGAACCCGAAACGCTGCGAAATATTATCGACAGGTGTATTGCACTGGATCCTACGTTAAAGGAGGCACCTGTTATGGATAGCTGGGCCGGGTTGCGGCCATTCAGGGCAGATATGCGGGTGGAAATGGAAGCCGGAAAGGCACTCATTCACAACTACGGGCATGGCGGTTCAGGTTTTACCGTTTCTTGGGGATGTGCTGAAGAGGTGTTGAAGCTGGTAAGCAGCCGGCAGCCATGAATGCAATGATCACCTCTCAAATGCTTTGTCAATAATCTCCACCTGTTCTTTTGCATGCAGTTTTGAAAAACCAGTGGCCGGTGAAGCACTCGCTTTACGGGTGATGTTGAACAGCTCCCCGTTTTTCCAGTTCATTTTCATAAATGCATAAGCACCCATGTTGTTAGGTTCTTCTTGCACCCAGATGAAACGGGCCGTTTTATACCTTGCGGAAATCGCGTCTAATTGTTTTTGCGGAAACGGATACAACTGTTCCATCCGTACTATTGCCACATCCTCCCGTTTAACTTTTTCCTGCCGTTCGAGCAGATCGTAATAAATTTTCCCGGTACAAAGCAACACACGGCGCACTTTGGCAGCATCTGTAATAGTGGTATCATCCATCACTTCCCGAAATCCGCCTTGGGTCATTTCCTGTAAGTCGCTCACGCACTTAGGATGACGCAACAAGCTCTTCGGGCTCATCACGATCAGCGGTTTGCGAAACGGACGATACAGCTGACGCCGTAATACGTGAAAGAAATTGGCGGGCGTCGTAATATTCACTACCGACATATTGTATTCCGCCGACTGCTGCAAAAATCTCTCAAGCCTTGCACTGGAATGCTCAGGACCTTGTCCTTCATACCCGTGCGGTAACAGCATCGTCAGGCCGCTCATGCGCTGCCACTTGCTTTCGGAAGCAATGATAAACTGATCAATAATAGTTTGCGCGCCATTGCTGAAATCGCCGAACTGCGCTTCCCAGATGGTGAGTGTTTGCGGATTGGCTAATGCATAGCCGAATTCAAAACCCAGCACGGCGAATTCAGAAAGGAGTGAATTGTAAATCATGAACTTGCCCTGCCTGTCACTCAACGCGCTCAGCCTGTTGTACCCTTTATTGTTCGACTCATCATAAATGACTGCATGCCGGTGAGAAAAGGTACCCCTGATAGCATCCTGCCCGCTAAGCCGCACATCATGGCCTTCGAGCAGCAAGGAACCATACGCCATCAATTCGCCCCATGCCCAATCCACCTTCTTTTCTTTCTCGAAAAAATCTTTGCCTCTCTGCAGTATTTGTTCAATTTTCTTTAACGGATCAAACCCTTCGGGAATAGTGGTGATTTTCCTGGCGATCAGCGAAAGTGTTTCAGCCGGAACCGCTGTTTCCGGCGAGGCATCAAAATCCTCCGGGTTCGATTTGCGTAATTTTTTCCAGGCCAGCTCAGGTTCCTGATAGGTATAGGGCAAAGGGTTTTGCTTTACAAAATCCAGTCGGTCCTGCAGTTGTTTCCAAAAGCTCTTATCCATTTCCTTCGCCAGCTCGGCATCAATATCACCTCGATCCATCAGAATTTTTGAATACACCTCCCGCGGATTTTGATGTTTGGATATAGCATCATACAACTTCGGTTGCGTGAACTTCGGATCATCGCCTTCATTATGTCCATAACGCCGGTAACAAACCATGTCCACGAAAATATCTTTGTTAAAACGCTGCCGGTATTCCACTGCCAGCTCCACGGCAAATACCACCGCTTCCGGATCATCGCCATTCACATGCATCACCGGTGCCATCACCGTGGAGGCGTAACTCGTGCAGTAGTTGGAGGTGCGTGCATCATCAAAATCAGTGGTGAACCCGATCTGGTTATTGATGACAAAATGAAGGGTGCCGCCGGTGGAATAGCCATGAAGCTGCGACATCTGCAGGCATTCATACACTACGCCCTGTCCGGCCACCGCCGCATCGCCGTGAATGATTACCGGCAGAATGGAGTCATATTCACCGCCATACAGCGTGTCGGCTTTTGCCCGGGTGAACCCGCTCACCACCGGATTGACGGCCTCGAGGTGTGATGGATTAGGAGAGAGCTTGAGATAGATTTTCCTGGAAGAGGTCGTCTCCAGTTCCGATGAATAACCAAGGTGATATTTTACGTCACCGTCGCCCATCGTGGTATCAGGATTTACATTGCCTTCAAATTCATTAAAAATATTCTCATACGTTTTGCCCATGATATTGGCGAGCACATTCAGTCTTCCGCGGTGTGCCATGCCCATGGTGATCTCCTGCACACCGGACGCTGCCGCTTTATTAATGATAGCATCCAGTGCGGCAATCGTGGTTTCGCCGCCTTCCAGCGAAAACCGTTTCTGGCCAATGTATTTCGTGCCCAGAAATTTTTCAAACACCACGGCATCATTCAGCTTCGAGAGGATCCTTTTTTTCTGATCGAGCGAAAATTGCATGTTGGCATAACCATTCTCAAACCGTTCTTTCAGCCACTGCAACTCTTCAGGCTCCACTAAGTAGGTGTATTCAATACCAATAGACCGGCAATAAATTTTCTGTAAGCGGTCAAGTATCTGATGCAGCGTAGTTTTTCCGAGCCCCAGGAAGTTGCCGGCATAAAATTCCTGTTGCAGGTCGGTATCCGACAATCCAAAAAACGACAGGTCGAGATTCGCATGCCGGTCTTTGCGCTGACGGATTGGGTTGGTATGGCTGACCAGGTGTCCTTTTTCCCGGTAGGCACAGATGAGCTGATACACGCCGGATTCACGTGCCAGGTCAACCTGCACCTGAACCTCCGGTGCCGCAACGGCGGAAAGATTATCCTGTTTATCCGAATCCGTTTCCGCAACGATGATTTTATCGGTGCCGGCATCCGTGAATGTTGCGGTCACCTGGTTTCCGTTCGCGGAAAGATTGCTCACCGCAAAATCAAACCCTTCAAAAAATTTCTTCCATTCCACCTCCACGGTGGTTGGATCATTTTTGAATTGCTGATAGAGAGATTCAATATAGGCAGGTTCTGCGTTGGATAGGTAAGAGAAGGTGTTCATGGCTGTAGTCAATCGGTAAAGTTAGTGTTTCAGGTAGGAAATGCTTCCAACCCGTCAATGGCAGTATTCAATCATGGCATGGTGGAATTTTTCAATTTAACCCGGATTTTTCAATGGAAAAATCCCGCTTCGCTGCGACTTAGAACTGCTAAGGGTTTGCTCATCTTTTTCAAGATAAGAAAATGTTTCACAAACCCTAAGCAGTTCTACGTCGGGGTTAAACCCGTTGCCGCTTTGAACTGCAAAATGTGGGTTTAAAAGTCCGGATTCCATCCAGCCATTTGTCATAACAGTACCGTTCAAATGTGCCGGACAGTTCCTGTTATTTATTAATCCTATTCATATCATGCGGTGAAATGCAAAGGCTTTACACGGGCTGAACCGTCTTTCCCTTCACATAATAACCTGAACCGTCATACCTTCTTTTGCGTGGATGCTGCCGGCAGGCATCGCTGCAGGTGCCTTCATATTTCCATCCGCATGCTTCGCACATGGCAAAATGATTATTGCATTCCGGGTTGGCACAATTCACCATCCTGGCGGAGGCGGTTCCGCAACGAAGACAATGAGAAATGATGGTGGGATTCACTGCATTCACGTCAACAGTGATGCGTTCATCAAACACATAGCATTTGCCGTCGAAGTCTTTGCCTCCTGTTTGTTTGCCGTATTCGATGATGCCGCCATGAAGGTGATAAACATCCCGGAAGCCGTTTTCCAGCAAGAAAGCGGTAGCTTTCTCGCAACGAATGCCACCGGTGCAATAAGCGAGGATCTTTTTGTTTTTGAATTTTTCCAGTTCCGGCAACCATTGCGGCAGATCGCGGAAGTGATCAATCGGCAGCGCTACGGCATTATTAAATTTGCCCACTTCCCATTCAATTTTGTTTCGTACATCCAGCACCACTGTATCAGGATCATCTTTCAACTGTTGAAAAACAGCAGGTTCCAGATATTTGCCGGAATGCTCCCATACATTCACTTCCGGCCTGTTGAAATTGACGATTTCTTTCTTATACCTCACAAAGATTTTAGCCAGCGAGGGAGTGTCCTCTTCATCAATTTTAAAAACCATATCGGCAAAGCGAGGGTCGCTATGCAGGTGATCTATATATTGCAGGCATTGTTCCGATGTGCCGGAAGCGGTGCCGTTTAAGCCTTCGTCGGCAACGATGATTCTTCCTTTGATGCCAATGGACTTGCAGAATTGCAGATGATCGGTTGCGAATTTTTCAGCTTCAAGTATCCGTACGTACTTGTAGAAGAGCAGGGAGCAGTATGGTTTCATAACACTAAACCGGGTGTAAACCGGATTATTTGGTAATGTGCCGCAAAAATAATCAATGTTGCCAAGTTGTTGGCGCGGTGCGCTGAAAAGCAGCGGACAGCCCGCATTTCATGGCCTGATCAAGGTTATAGCGTTTACGAGAAGAGTACATTGTAGTCACGCTCTTCGATGTTTTATCTTGTAGTACAGTGGGATTTTTAAAGGAAAAGGAAGAAGTAAACAGCATTACTTTCACAGCGTTATGAACACCATCGTCATTGATACGCCGCGCGAATTCAACTTTCAGCAATGCCTGCATTTTTTGAAAAGATCACCGCTGGAAGTGCTGCATCGTATAGAAGATGACAAGGTGGAAAAGTTAATAGTTGTTGATGGAAAAGCGATCATAGTGAAAGTGAGCGCGAATGGTCAACGGCAGCTCCTCGTCACCGTCTTGAATCGGCGGTTGGTAGCACTGCAGCAATCAGTCATCATCCGATATATGGAGGACTGGCTCGATCTGAAAACCAACCTGCGGCCATTCTATCAGATGGCGGAGAAAGATCAACTGCTTCAACCGCTGGTGCGTAAATTTTTTGGTTATCGCATGGTGAGTATGCCTGATTTATTTGAATCGCTGTGTTGGGCAATCATCGGTCAGCAGATTAATCTCACTTTCGCGTATAAGCTGAAACGTAATTATGTGCAAGCTTTTGGAACAAAATATACATGGCGGGGAAAGGCCTTTTATCATTTTCCGTCACCGCAGGCGGTTGCCACGCTGAAGCCTGTTGCTTTACTGGATCTGCAGTTCTCCCGTCAAAAAGCGGAGTATGTGATCAATGTGGCCCGGGCCATCACAGCGGGTAATGTATCCAAGGAAAATCTTTCCCGGCTTTCATTTCAGGATGCCCTGCAGGAATTGCTGTCAATAAAAGGCATTGGCAGCTGGACGGCTAACTATGTATTGATGAAGACATTTCATTTCCCAATGCCTTTCCGGTGCTGGATGCTGGACTTCAGCAGGCTATCAGGAAACACCTGCATCCCGGGCATAAGATTTCCAGCCAGCAGATAGAGAAGTTGTTTAAAAAGTATGCAGGATGGGAAGCGTATGCTACGTTATATTTGTGGAGGAGCCTGAGCGATGACGGATAGCAACTGCGCAGTAATTAACGCCAACGGATATAGCTCAGTTTGGTAGTTTGGAGATAGTGAAATCGCAATCAGCAGCGGTTGTATTTTTTTTTACGCTTACTACTCATTCATCTGTATGAATTTAAACGAAGCAAAAGTACTCATTACGGGAGGCAGCTCAGGCATTGGATATGAAACCGCCAAACAATTGCTGGCCAAAGGTGCGAAGGTGATCATCAATGGCAGAAACAAAAGCAGGCTGGAAGCGGCAGCGAAGGAAATTGGCGCCTTAGCCATTGATGGCGATGTGAGCCGGGAAGCAGACGTGCTGCGAATAGTAGAAGGTACCATTAAAATATTCGGTGGCTTCAATGTCCTCATCAACAATGCCGCCTTCGGGCACTTTGAATTGCTGGTGAATATGAGTACGGAGCAAATGCGAAAGTTGTATGAGACCAATGTGCTGGGTGCTATGATGATGGCGCGCGAATCGGCCAAACATTTTATGGATAGTCAGTATGGCAATATTGTCAATATATCTTCCACCGCCGGAAGGGCAGGATTCTCCGGCGGCACCGCCTATGCATCCACCAAATTTGCATTAACCTGCATGACGGAATGCTGGCGTGCCGAGCTCAGGCCCTATAATATTCGTGTGATGCAGGTGAACCCGAGCGAGGTGCAAACAAACTTTGGCCCGAATGCCGGGCGTCCGCCTAAATTGCATAATGCAACCAAACTGCAGTCGCCTGATATTGCACACACCATTGTTAGCATGCTTGAAATGAATGACCGTGCTTTTATTACCGAAGCAACGGTATGGGCAACCCATCCCAGAGACTAATTTAGTCTTGCGCCGGGCCGATGATTTGCTGCCGGATGAGGTTATTAGGAATTCTGCTAAATTTCCTTTCTTCATTGAAAATCCATGGCCTTGCATCGTGTTGTTCTAAAATATCTCGCCATTGCCGTCAGCTTTACCATTGTCTGGATGCTGATAGAGCATGTGCTTGGATTCAATACGGACCGGCATGAAATCGGCCAATACACGCGCAATGCGACCATGATTTTTTTCTGGGGCACTCTTTTTCTGATGATGCGGGAAACGAAAAAAATGCAGGGCCATCAGCTTACCTGGCAGCAGGGGTTTTCACTGGGAGTGGTTAACACGTTGCTTTTCAGCCTGGCATTTGTGATCATCTTTCTGCTCTATGTGCAATATATCAA
This sequence comes from Chitinophagales bacterium, assembly GCA_044227805.1. Taxonomy (GTDB): domain Bacteria; phylum Bacteroidota; class Bacteroidia; order Chitinophagales; family UBA10324; genus JACCZZ01. The sequence goes on from JBGAWA010000002.1 coordinate 82,804, forward strand.
TCCTGAGTTTTATGTCACCTACCGTGAATTTACACTGCACCAGCTGGTTGCTTCTCATGCTACACCCAAAGCGATGAAAGAGGCGATGCAGGAAGTGGAACTGTCGTACAACGGATCTTTTCAGTCATACGCACTGCTCTTCACCTTTTCCGTCATTTTCGGTGTGGTTGTTTCCATGATGGCAGCGCTCCTCTACCGAACGAAATCTAATTCATGAAAATAATAACCGCAGATACAACGCACCTGGAAGAGCTTGCCATCATGTTCGATGCATACAGGGTGTTTTATAAAAAGCCCGCTGATGTGGCGGCCGCAAGGTCGTTTTTGGCGGCGCGGATAAAAAACAAAGAGTCTGTCATCTTTATAGCAACAGATGAAAACGGAACCATTGCCGGATTCACACAGCTTTATCCATTATTTTCTTCCACGCGCATGAAGCGTTGGTGGTTGCTGAATGATTTATTTGTGAAACCTTCCTTTCGGGGCAAAGGATATGCAAAGCTGTTAATTGAACGTTGTAAAGTCCTTGCAATGGAAACCAATGCCGCCGGACTTTCACTTGAAACGGAGATATCCAATCACATCGGCAACGGGCTGTACCCGGAGGTTGGCTTTCAGCTGGACAGGGAACACAATTATTATTTTTGGGAAAATCAAGTGCGGTAGCCGCGTTGATAGCGGTGGCTTAATAATTAAAACTGTAAACTTTTTTTTAGAACGAGACAGCATGAAACTCTCAAAGAACAAATACAACGAACTACTTGACAACATCGGCTCAACTTTGCAGAAAGCAAGAGAGAATGCCATTGAAGCAATCAACACGGAGTTGGTAAAAGCCAATTGGGAAATCGACAGGCACATTGTAGAATTTGAGCAACAGGAAAAAGAAAAAGCTGAGTAGGGAAGTTCACTGTTACAAAATTTGGCATAAGACCTCAAAGTAAAATACGGCAAAGGATTCAGCAAGAGTAATGTTTACCTGTGCCGGCAGTTTTACATCAAATACCCAAAATTCCAGACAGTGTCTGGAAAATTAAGTTGGAGCCACTACGCTGAATTGCTAACGGTTGCTGATGACATGGCGAGAAGTTTCTACGAACAGCAAACCATAAAAGAAAATTGGAGTTTCAGAGAATTGAAACGACAAATTGATTCAGCTTTATTTCAACGACTGGCATTAAGTACCGACAAGAAAGGGGTGCTTGCTTTGTCAGAAAAAGGACATGAACTTATTTCTGCAAAGGATGCTGTGAAAGACCCTTATGTTTTTGAATTTCTTGAATTGCCGAAAGACGGCATCATTAAAGAACGAGGACTTGAAAAGAAACTCATTGACAAATTGCAGAAATTTCTTTTGGAACTTGGAAAAGGTTTTTCATTTGTTGCACGGCAGTTTAAAATTACTGTTGACAACGAGCACCATTTCATTGACCTTGTTTTCTATCACCGAATTTTGAGGTGCTTTGTATTGATTGACCTGAAAACAAAAAAGGTAAAGCATCAGGACATCGGACAAATGAATCTTTACCTAAACTACTTTAAGGAAGAAGAAAATACTGAAGGAGATAACGAACCAATAGGAATTATCATAGCCGCAGACAAGCATGAGTTTACAGTAAAATATGCTACTGGCGGACTGACCAATAAGATTTTTGTTTCAAAATATCAGTTGTATCTACCTGACCAAAAAATGTTAGAGGAGAAAGTAAAAGAAATACTTGACAATGATTAGCCACACACAAAAAAATACACTCTTGCAAGCCGCTACAAACAACGCTGAAACCAAAGCATGCAAGAGAGGATTTTTTTCTCCCACCCAAGAAAAAATTTTCCTTCCCTTCTTTTTTAACCCGGATTTTTCAGTGGAAAAATCCCGCTTCGCTGCGACTTAGAGCTGCTAAGGGTTTGCTCAATTTGTCAAGAAAAGAAAATGTTTCACAAACCCTAAGCAGCTCTACGTCGGGGCTAAACCCGTTGCCGCTTTGAACTGCAAAATGTGGGTTTAATAAAATTATTTCGCCGCCGCAGGGGCATTGTGCGTAATCGGATAGACAGTGCTTCTGATTCCCGCACTGACGGCAACCCCCTTAATAATGTTGTACGGCTTACATTACTGTCCCCAAAATCAATACAGGATGCCTTTGGTTTGCCTCACAACATCTGCAGATCCACTAAATGCTTATATACTCCATTTGCAGCTAACAGGTCTTTATGTGTGCCGCGTTCTTCCAGCCTTCCTTTGCGCAGCACAAATATTTCATCTGCATTTTGAATAGTGGAAAGACGATGCGCAATCACAATGCTGGTGCGGTTTTCCATCAGCTTGTACAAGGCAGTCTGCACCAGCCGTTCAGATTCGGTGTCGAGCGAAGAGGTGGCTTCATCAAGGATCAGTATCGGCGGGTTTTTGAGCACGGCGCGCGCGATGGTCAGCCGCTGCTTTTCTCCGCCGCTTAGCTTGCCGCCACGGTCGCCGATCACAGTTTGATAGCCGTTTTCCAGGCGCGAAATGAAATCATGCGCATTCGCCACTTTTGCTGCGTTGATCACGGCTTCCTCCGTTATGTTTTCCATGCCGAAAGCAAGGTTGTTATGAACGGTATCGTTGAAAAGAACCGGTTCCTGTGATACCATTCCGATCAGTCCGCGCAAATCTTTTATTTTATAATTCCTGATGTCAACACCGTCAATTAGAATGGCCCCGTCCGTGGGGTCATAAAACCGTGGCAGCAGATCCGCAAAGGTTGTTTTTCCGGAACCCGACGGGCCCACCAATGCGATCACTTTTCCTTTGGGAATGATGACACTGATATTGTTGAGTGCATAGCGTTTGTCTTCATATCCGAAGGAAACATTGCTGAATTCTATCTGCTGATTAAAAGTGTGGATGGCGGTTGCAGTAGCTGCCTCTTTAATCAGGATGGGTTCGTCAATAATTTTCAGAACGCGTTCACCGGATGCCAGCCCGCGCTGGATACTCGTTACTGCCGAAGAAATATTTTTTGCAGGTGGCAGAATCTGTGAATACAAGGCGATGAATGCAATGAACTCACTCGCCGAAAGACCTGATTGCTGTGACAGCACCAGGGTGCCGCCATAGATCATGATTCCTACGACTACGGCAATTGAAAATGTTTCTGTCACCGGTGCAGCCAACTCACGTGTGTTCAGGATGGCTTTGGTAGATTGCCGGAAACGGTTGTTCTCTTTGGTGAACTTCGCCCGCAGCATCGGCTCGGCATTAAAGGCCCGAATGATTTTACTGCCGCTGATGGTTTCTTCTGAAATCGCCATGATGGCGCCAAGCAGGGTCTGACTGTTAATGGATTCTTTTTTAAGCCGGCGCGAGATAACACTGATGATAATGCCGGAAACCGGTAAAAAGACAAGCGTGAATAAGGTAAGTTGGGCCGAGATCATGAACAACAGCGTGAAGTAGGCGATAATGGTTGCCGGATCGCGGAAGAAGACCTGTATGGAGGTGACGATGGAGCTTTCAATCTCCTGCACATCGTTGGAGATGACAGAAAGCAGGTCTCCTTTCTTTTGCCGCTGAAAATAACCGGCCTGTATGTTCAGAAACTGATCATGTATAGCTGAACGTATGTTGCGGATCAGGTTTGTGCGCATGCGGGCCAGCACCCGCAACGACCAGTAGCGGAATACATTGGCGAGCGTGATACTGCAAAGAATTACAGTACACACATACCATAAAGCGCCTACCTTGCCCCGCTCGGTCAGAATGTGCTGAAAGAAATAATTGAAGGTATTGATGAAATAGGAAGCCGAAAACGTGAACGATGGTTTCACCACCTCCGCCTGCAATTGCACCGTGCCGAATAGTACATTCAGCAAAGGCACAATCAATGAAAAATTAAGCGCTCCAAATATTACACTGAGGAAAGCCAGCACCACATATTCCGGCATATAGCCAGAATAGGGTTTGGAAAAAGTCAGAAGCCGGAGATAGGTTTTCAAATGAGTGGTGGGTGCATACTGCCCGGCAGCCTGCAAGGGTGAGGCGCTGGCCTTTTGCGTTGATAAAATGTTAACCTGTTTTTAAACACGTGATGGCATTACACTGCAAAATGCGGGTTTCATCAATCAAATATCCTTGTGTTAGATGATATTTCAAACTTTACGGCACCGATTTGTTTTATTCCGTTCATAAAACCGCCCTTAGCAGTTGAAACTTGCAGCACTCAAGCCGTATTCAATTATTAAACAAGGAATCATTTGATCAAAGCTGTTTCATCAGTTATAATTGCATACGTTTATTCACCAAAAATATTTTTAGTGTTTGCACTTTATTGCCATAAATTCGTTCCGGGGCAGCTTTGATGTTTTTCTCAGACAAGTTTTGAAAGCATTAGTTCATTCCACAGGCTGAGCAAAGCACAACAGCCTTCCGATTTCACCATTCACTCTCATTTTATTTTAATATGGAAACCATCAAGCAGAAAAAGATTGCCAAGCTGATTAAGGAGGTGTTGAGTGATATCTTTCAGCGCGACGGCCTGTCGATGATACACGGAGGAATGATCACGATCTCCCATGTCACCGTATCGGGCGACCTGGTAACGGCAAAGGTTTACCTGAGCTTTTTCCAGGTCAAGGACCAGCTAGAGGTGCTTGCCTCCCTGGCGCATAGTGAAAGAGATTTGCGCCATAAGCTCGGTAATGCCATCAGGAACCAGGTACGCAGAATTCCGGAACTGCATTTTTTTGTGGATGACTCCTTAACCGAAGTCTTCAGAATGGAAGAGATTTTCAAAAAGATAAAAGCCGAAGAAAAAAAAGACGCGGGTTGATGAATGGAAACATCCTGTTCGCACGTCAGTAGATTGCTTTCCGCTTCGTTCCATCATTTGAGCCATCCTAAAATTTCCCCGCTTGAATCTTCCATTGTCATTCGCTTACCGATACCTGTTCAGCAGGAAATCCAGCAATGCGGTGAATATCATTTCCTGGGTTTCGGTGCTTGGTATGCTGGTTGGCTCATTGGGACTGATACTGGTACTTTCGGTTTTCAACGGATTTGAAGGACTCGTGATCTCACTCTACAACTCCTTCAACCCTGATTTCACCGTCACCGCCCGGGAGGGTAAATCATATACACCCGATTCACTGCAACTGCTGGAACTAAAAAAATTAGAAGGCGTCAGGGCGCTCACGGAAGTGGTGGAGGAGAACGCTTTGCTTACCTATGCCGACCGGCAATATATTGCAACGGTAAAAGGAGTGGAATCCGGATACGGATCCATTACAGGAATAGATTCCGCCATGTATTATGGTGATTTCAAACTGAAAAACGGAAATGAAGACCTTGCCGTTGTCGGATTGGGAATAGAACAGGCCTTGGGCATCAACTATGACAACCCGTTTGGTTTTTTAACCGTGTATATTCCGCGCAAAGATAAAACCACCGCCATCAATCCTGAAGACGCTTTCAACCGTGCGCCTATCAAGCCGGCCGGCAGTTTTGCTATTCAGTCGGAGTTCGACAGTAAATATGTATTTGTACCGCTTGCTTTTGCCAGGTGGCTCACCGGTTACGACAAACAGATTTCTTACCTCGAAATCGCTGTCCTTCCGGGTACGGATGAATACAGGCTTCAGCAGCAGATTCAACAACTGATGGGACCGGCCTTCGAAGTCAGAAACCGGCTTCAGCAAAATGCAGTGCTTTATAAAGTGATGCGCACTGAAAAATGGGCGGTGTATGCCATACTTACCTTCATCCTGATTATTGCGGCTTTTAATATTGTTGGCTCACTCAGCATGCTCGTGATTGAGAAGAAGAAGGACATCGCCATTCTGAAAGCCATGGGAGCAGATGAAGGCCTTATCAGGAAGATTTTTTTGTTCGAAGGGTCACTGTTGTCTTTTATTGGTTGTGGTGCAGGGTTTCTGCTGGCACTGATCATTATTGTTGTTCAGCAACAATTTCAGCTATTAAAAATCGGCGGCGGCTCATTCGTGATTGATGCCTATCCGGTAGAGATGAAGGCATTGGATTTTGTCCTTGTCTTTATCACGGTAATCTCCATCGGCCTGCTCGCATCGTGGTTTCCTTCCTGGCAGGCGGCAAAAAATGAATACCGGCTGACGGAGGAATAGCGGTGGATATTGAATCGTCAGCAAAGAATCGTAAGTCATTCGGAGAGTATCAATCAACAAAGTACATGAGGGCAGGGGCTCGTTTCGTTCCTTCCCCCTGTCACTTACTTCTTAACTAATCTGCTATTTTTACCGCATGGATGTTGTCCGGCTGCATGATCTGAAATTCCGCACTTATATTTCTGCTGAAACGATTCGCAAGAGAGTACAGGAGATGGGCGTAGCCATGAATCATGACCTGCGGCACGAAAGACCGCTGTTCATCGGCATCCTCAACGGCGTATTCATGTTTGCCGGCGAATTGATGCAGCAGCTGGATATCGAGTGTGAGATTACGTTTGTGAAGTTGTCATCCTATGAGGGAACCACTTCTTCCGGTGAAGTGAAAACACTGATCGGGCTCAATACCGAGCTGAAAGGCCGTAATGTAGTGGTGTTAGAAGATATTGTGGATACAGGCAAAACGGTGAGTGAGTTTCTGAAATATCTTGCTACCCTTCAGCCGGAAAGCGTGCGGGTTGCTGCCTTGTTGTTTAAGCCTGATGCCCTGGAGTCCGACATGGATATTGATTATATCGGCTTCAAAGTACCGAATGAATTTTTGGTAGGGTTTGGACTGGATTACGATGGGTTAGGCAGAAATTTAAAAGATATTTATGTAAAGGTGTGATCGGAATTATTAACCTTAAACCCACATTTTGCAATTCAAAACGGCAACGGGTTTAACCCCGACGTAGAACTGGTTAGGGTTTGCGAAACATTTTCTTTTCTTAAAAAAAAGAGCAAACCCTTACCAGTTCTAAGTCGTAGCGAAGCGGGATTTTTCCACTGAAAAATCCGGGCTAAACAGTTCCGCATCTTAAAGCATTGGATTTTTTATTCAGCCATGTAATCATTCAAACATTTTAATGGCAGCCTTTCAACAGCTGTAAATAAATTACTGATCGTTATGTTAAACATCGTCCTCTTCGGCCCTCCGGGCAGCGGCAAAGGAACACAAGCAGTGAAACTGAAAGAAAAATATGGCCTCGCGCATATTTCAACCGGCGATATCTTCAGAGCCGTTATCACAACACCCTCGGCATTGGGAACAGAGCTGAGATCATATATGGATCACGGGCAACTGGTGCCTGATGAGCTGACTTTTCGCGTGCTCGCCGATTATATTGATGGCAAGGCTCTCATGAAGAGCGAAGGCATCATTTTCGACGGCTTTCCGCGAACCATTCCGCAGGCTGCTGCACTCGATGAGTTTTTCCGTGAGCGGAATGCTGACATCAACATTGTACTGTCATTGCTGGTACAGGAAGAAGAAGTGGTGCAACGGCTTTTGTTGCGAGGACAATCCTCCGGCCGCACTGACGACAACAGTGAGGTGGTGATCCGCAAGCGTATGCAGGTCTATCGCGATCAAACACTTCCCCTGGCTGCTTACTACAGTCAACAGCATAAGTTTATTGAGCTGAAAGGCGAAGGCTCCGTGGAAGAAGTATTCGAACTTCTTTGCCGGGAAGTGGACCGGCTGCTGACAGGAAGGGTTTAGCGCATTGCAAATGTGTACCTTCACCGTTCCCTTTACCCAATTGGTAATTACCGCCTGTTATTCTTACGCTCAGTGGAAGGTTCAAATTTTGTCGATTACGTAAAAATTTTTTGTCGCAGTGGACATGGCGGCGCCGGAAGTATTCACTTCAGGCACGATAAGCTTACTGCCAAAGGGGGCCCCGACGGTGGTGACGGCGGAAGAGGCGGACATGTTATTCTACGGGGCAGCAAACAATTATGGACGTTGCTGCATCTCAAATACCGCAAACATATTCATGCGAAAAACGGTACGCCCGGCAGTGATGCACGCCGCACCGGCGCGAATGGAAAAGATATGTTACTGGAAGTTCCGCTTGGCACCGTGGCGAAGGACGCGGAAACAGGTTATGTCCTTTTTGAAATAACAGATGACGGGCAGGAAGAAATTCTGATGAAGGGTGGCCGTGGCGGACAGGGCAACTGGCATTTTAGGAGCGCCACCAACCAGGTTCCTTTGTATGCGCAGGATGGCGAAAGTGGTGAAGAAGGCTGGAAAATTCTTGAGCTCAAGCTGCTGGCGGATGTGGGGTTGGTCGGATTTCCCAATGCAGGAAAGTCCACCTTGCTTTCCACCGTAAGCGCTGCCAGGCCGGAGATCGGTAATTATCCGTTTACGACACTGGTTCCCAACCTCGGTATTGTTTCGTATCATGGCAACCAGTCTTTTGTGATGGCCGACCTGCCGGGAATTATTGAAGGCGCTCATGAAGGGCGCGGACTGGGGCAACGGTTTCTGCGCCATATTGAGCGTAACTCCATGTTGTTATTTATGGTGTCGTCGGATAGTGACGATATAAAAAAACAATATAAAATATTATACAATGAGCTCAGGCAATACAATCCCGATCTGCTCATCAAGCCGCGTTTGCTTGCTATTACAAAAAGTGATTTGATTGATGAAGAGCTTGAAAAGATGCTGAAGAAAGAACTGCCACGTTCATTGCCTCATATTTTTATTTCTTCCTTAACAGGAAAAAATATCGATAAGTTGAAAGACAAGATCTGGAAGACGCTGAATGAATGAGTGGAATGATTGCCGGCAGAAATTCCTAATCGTCCTGATGCTTTCAGCTGTTAAACCCACATTTTGCAGTTCAAGACGGCAACGGGTTTAACCCCGACGTAGAACTGCTTAGGGTTTGTGAAACATTTTCTTCTCTTAACAATTGAGCAAACCCTTAGCAGTTCTGAGTCGCAGCGAAGCGGGATTTTTCCAATGAAAAATCCGGGTTAAATGCGGGTAACATGCGGAAGGCGGCAAAAGCCGGCAGCACTCAAAAAGTTACCTGACAACCAGCACAGTTCCTTTCGCTTCAATATGTTTCTTGTTTCCGTCCACCACCACTACCTGGTATGCATATGCACCTTGCTGAACGATAACACCATTATCCCGCCCGTCCCAGCCGAGGTCCGGATCGAGTGAGGTGAAAATCTCTTTTCCCCAACGGTTAAAGATGGAAAAGGTGAAAGAAGAAACGCTTTCCATATTCAGGATGGGTTTAAAAATGTTATTGTTCCCATCCGGGGCAAAAGCATTCGGCATGTAGATCTGGCTGGGTTGATTGAGGCATAACACATTGGAACGGCTGTGAACCGTATCGATGATGCCATTGGGAAATATCATGGAATCAATGGCTTCCACATAATAGCAGGGTGTCGGTGCGGGAATATTGCCTTCATTGTATTCATGGGTGGCATCATTAAAAGTGGCCACGCTGTTAAAGCCGGTGCCGTCATCACGGAAAAGTTCGTAACCTGTTACTGATCCATACTGAAGATACGACGCATCCCACCTTATCAAAAAACTAAGATCGCTGAAGGCATAGCCGCTGAGCAACACGCTCTTGCCGATAGAAGAGGTGTCGAGGTTACCACAACTGTCGCTGGCGATGATGCGGTAATAGTAACTCAGCTCACCGGTCAATGCGGTGGAATCCGTGAAGACATTGATGGCGGAAAGATTGGCCGGAGGAAGGATGGCGGCAATCTGTACAAATCCGGTACTGTCGAGGCTGCGCTGTATCTTAAGGCTGAACAAATCGGCAATCGGATCAACGGAATAGTAAACATTAATTTTTCCCGGAGCCGCTACAGTTACATTACGGATAAACAAGTCACCAGAAGGTTGTACCACATTCAGTTTAGCGCATAACTCATTTGACGTGGAAGTGGTGAGTGTAGTGGTTTGTGTGGCTACTACCGTGAAACAAATCAGGTCACCATCATCTAAACCTGTTACCTGGTAGGTGAGTCTTCCGGGTGGTAAGGTCTGGAGAATGTTGTATGGCCCGCCATTTA
>JBGAWA010000105.1:0-14199 GCA_044227805.1 Chitinophagales bacterium
ATAAAATACTTCAACCGCTCACGACTTAATACCAGCAGCCGTTCAGCCTGCTCTCTGTCGGCAATATCTTCCGCTATCGTTGAATAAAAATCAACTTCCTTGTTTTGATCCACATGCACGAGGATAGTTTGAGCGACCGGTATTTCCCGGCCGTCCTTTGTCTTAAACATCGTTTGCCCTTTCCAGGATCCATCCCTGATAGCGGCAGGCAAGCCAACCTTAAATATTATTTCTTCCGCCGACCTGGTCAACAGGTTTTTCAACCCAAGACGTGAAATATCCTCTTTCAGACCGAATCCAAGCAATTGCCGGCCGGCGCGGTTCATATATCGAAGCCCTTTACGGTCGATCATAGCTACAATAAACGGACTCGCCTCAATAATGGAAACCAGCCGCTCCTCTTCGATCTGCTTTCCACGCATCTCGGTAACGTCCTTCAGCACAATCAACCGGATCTCATTTCCCTGATAATTGATGGTCTTGCCGGTGAGCTCTACGAATTGAATCTGTCCCTTCTTATTAAATATCTCCCGAACCACCGGCGTGGGTAAATTAGTACGGATCGTTTCAAGAATTTTCGGATGTTCCCTGGATGGGGTAAAGCTGAAGATGGATTTACCAATCACCTCTTCCCGGCTATAACCAAACATCCGCAATGTGGCATCATTCAGGTCAGTGATAATTCCTTTCTCATGAATCAGGATTCCTTCAGACGAAGCCTCCAGCAGAAAACGCAACCGGTCATCACTCCTCTTAATTTCAGCGAGTTGCTGTTTCCTGGCTGTCACATCACGAAAGGAGATCAGCCGGCAGGAGGTCAGCCCTTGCGCATCATGCAATGGCACCGACTGTACTTCTGCCCAAAAGCCGCGATCATCCTTCTTCTTCAGCAGTAATTCGGATTCCACCTTTTCATCTGACCTGCACTTTTGCCTGAAAAGTTGATACTCGCTTAACCACTCGCTGGATACCAACTGCCCGATGCCATCCTGCTGCAACCATTCTTCCCTGCTATAGCCTGTCAGTTCACACAAACTATTATTTACCTGGATAATCAAACCTCCTTCCTCTTCAATAGCAAGCGCCAGATCAAGGTTTTCAAATATCCTGAAGTAACTGATGTCAGTAAGTAACAAATTCATAAGCTGTGAACGGCCAACCGTTGTAACAATCTGAATGTGCCACGAATTTAACAACATTTTCTGCCAAATAACGGATGTATAAACCGGTCGTAAATCAGATCAACAGGTGCCAAAGTACAGATGCACGAAAAGACTGATCAGACAATGTATTCAGGCTCACCAATAATCAGTGATTGTTTGCATCAGCCACTTTATAGCTTCACGCACTCAATTTGTTTTGTGAATTATTTGCAATCGTATGTTTCTTTTCTATTTTTACCCATACCTATTACATTTATTCACTTCTTTTTTGATTGTCAAAAAAAATACTGACACAAAATATTTTTCACTGAAAAAAACAGATCGTTCATGAAAGTTTACGATGATAAGCATATTAAAAACATTGTGCTGCTGGGAGCTTCTAAATCGGGCAAGACCACGCTGGCGGAAACCATGATGTTTGAAGCAGGGCTGATTAACCGGAGGGGAACAGTGGAAGAAGGCACGACCGTCTCCGATTATCATGAAATAGAACAGCAGCGTGGCAATTCCGTGTATATGACGTTTATGCATACGGAATGGAAGGACTACAAGATCAATATCATTGATACGCCCGGGCTTGATGATTTTATCGGTGAAGTGATTGCGGCACTTCGCGTCTCCGACACCGGCGTTATGGTGTTGAATGCGCAATATGGTGTTGAGGTTGGCACTGAACTGATCTGGAATTATGTCAATCAATTCAACAAACCGGTGATGTTTGCCATCAATCAGCTTGACCATGAAAAATCAAATTTTGAAGAGACGATTGAACAGGGCAAAAAGCGTTTTGGCAACGCCTTCACCCTCATGCAATATCCCGTAAATGAAGGCAGCGGCTTCAATGCCATTATCGATCTGCTGAAGATGACGATGTATAAATTCGGTCCGAACGGGGGCAAACCGGAAAAGTTACCGATACCTGAATCGGAAAAAGCAAAAGCAGAAGAACTGCACAACAAACTCGTTGAAGTAGCTGCCGAAAATGATGAGAAACTGATGGAATTGTACTTTGAGAAAGGCTCGCTCGATGAGGATGAACTGAGACAAGGAATTAAGGAAGGAATGATGAAGCACCATGTGTTTCCGGTATTTTGCCTGTCAGCAAAAAAAGACATGGGATCCGGACGATTGATGGGATTCATTGATAACGTGGCACCCTCGGCAACGGAAATGCCGGCGGAAAAAAATACCGATGGTAATGATGTACCCTGCGATGCCGGCGGCCAACCAGTTTTATTTGTTTATAAATCACTGATTGAACCACATCTGGGAAACCTTTCCTTGTTTAAAGTGATTTCAGGTGAGGTAACAGCAGGGCTTGATGTAACCAATTCCGCCAGTGGAAATGTGGAACGGATCAATCAGTTGTTTATACTTGATGGTAAAAACAGGAACCCTATCAATAAGCTAACAGCCGGCGACCTGGGAGCAACCTTGAAGTTGAAAAACACACTGACGAATCAAACGCTTTACGGTAAAGGCAATGCGATCACTATCGCACCTATTGAATTTCCCGAGCCGAGAATCAGTGTTGCCATCATTGCAAAAAATAAAAATGATGATGAGAAAATCGGTGCGGTGCTCGCTGATATTCACCGGGAAGATCCCACACTCAACATTGAATATTCACGCGAATTGAAACAGGTGATCATGCATGGACAAGGGGAGTTGCACCTGCAGGCCATCCGATGGAGACTGGAGAACATATATAAAATGCAGATTGATTTTGAAAAGACAAAAATTCCCTACCGGGAAACAATAAGAAGAGAGGCACGCACAACTTACCGTCATAAAAAACAGTCAGGCGGCGCCGGGCAGTTTGCCGAAGTCGCTATGATGATCGAACCCTACCGCGAGGGTTATAAAATTCCAGGTGATTTTACCTTGCGCGGCAAAGAAGAGATAGAATTAGACTGGGGTGGAAAACTGATTTATCACAATTGCATTGTAGGCGGCGCTATTGATGCCCGCTTCCTGCCTTCGATTTTAAAAGGTGTGATGGATAAGATGACGGAAGGGCCTACCACCGGATCGTATGTGCGCGACATCAATGTTTATGTGTATGACGGTAAGATGCATGCCGTGGATTCTAATGATATGGCTTTCAAACTGGCGGGCATGATGGCTTTTAAGGAATGTTTTCAGCAGGCTGATCCCAAATTGCTTGAGCCGATTTATGACCTGGAGGTGCTGGTTCCGGAAGAACAAATGGGTGATGTGATGAGTGACCTGAATACACGACGCGCAATCATCATGGGTATGGATGCGCAAGACATCTACCAGGTCATCAAAGCACGTGTACCGTTGTCTGAACTGGATAAATATTCAAACACCCTCCGTTCACTCACTCAGGGCAAAGCAAGTTTCAAAATGCGCTTTGCTGCCTATGAACTCGTACCCGGTGAAATTCAAAAACGCCTCGCGGAAGAGTATCAGAAACATGCGAAAGACGAACACTAAAAGGATGCTTGGTTTCTGCCAGGTGTTACACTTTAATTAATACCGGTTGTTGTGAGAACTATCCATTTTTTTATCTGCTGTGTGCTGCTTTGTACCGGCTGCCAGCCTAAGGCTGGAATCACTACTATTGATAATCCGATGGAAGCAGTCACTATTGAATGGAGTGATTCTTTACACGGTGCCGCTACATTACAGGATTTAGCAGGCTGCCTTTATTTATCACTGAAGGATGAAATCACGCTCGATCAGTTGTCCGTTATGTTTCCTGATTCCGGCGATGTAGCCCGCATATATGAGCTTACCGGAACGGATAAACAAGGAGCGAATATGAAGGCTATTGCTGACAGTGCTCAAAGCCTGATGGCTCGTGGTTGGAAAAAGACACGGCACGAAGCTGTCGAACTTAAAGTTAACTGGACAGATGCCGTATTTGTAGAACTAATGATTCAGGATATAGAGAATCAAAAGCTGCCCACCAAAAAAATTATGCTTGAATGCAAATCAGGCACGCAGATATTGAGAGCCAGCGCTCGTTGCCTGCTGATTGGTGACCGCTGGTTTATCGGTGAAGATATCAAGTTTGGAGTGTAGTCCTGACCCGTATATTTCATCAAATGAAGGCGTAACCAACCTGCATAAACCCATTGCAATCCATAGGTATCGGCAGGTGATTGCAATCATTATTCAGCAAGAGATCAATTAAACAGGAGGCTGAATAATAACAAGCTTCCAATTTTTTACAGTAAGTCATTCGCAAGGTTGGCCAGCTCACTTCTCTCTCCTCGCTCCAGTGTAATATGCGCATAGATGCTGCTTCCCGTGATACGATCAATCAGATAGCTGAGACCGTTGCTGCGTGAATCAAGATAAGGTGTGTCTATCTGGTAGATATCACCGGTGAAGATGATTTTTGTATTCTCACCGGCACGGGTGATGATCGTCTTCACTTCGTGGGGAGTGAGATTCTGCGCTTCATCAACAATGAAGAACACGTTTGAAAAACTTCTTCCCCGAATGTAAGCCAGTGGGCAAACCATCAGTTTTTCATTTTCCACCATGTCATTAATCTGACGGTACTCCTTATCTTTTTCAGTGAAGCAATTCTTGATGTATTTGAGATTGTCCCATAGCGGCTCCATATAAGGGTTGAGTTTGCTCTTGATATCTCCCGGTAGATAACCAATGTCCTTATTGCTCAACGGTACAATCGGCCGTGCAAGATAGATCTGGTGGAAGTTGCGACGTTGCTCCAGCGCACCTGCAAGTGACAAAAGTGTTTTGCCGGTTCCTGCCACTCCCTGCATCGTTACCAGGCTGATGGCAGGATTCAGTATCGCGTCCAGTGCACAAATCTGCTCCACATTGCGGGGCAGGATTTTAAATGCAGGTTTTTTCTTTACCAGTTCCAGCATGCCGGAAACAGGATTGTACACCGTGACCACCGATGTTTCATGATGGTTCAATGTGTAATAGTGATTCGCAACCGGCTTTGATTTCTTAAACAATATTGCCGCTTTGCAATGACCTTCCTGGAATAACTGATTAAGAACCTGCACGGGGAATTTATCCATCACAGTTCTTCCGGTGTACAGCTCATCCGCACTTTTGATCTTCCCGGTTTCATAATCCTCTGCCGGCAGGTTAAGCGACTTCGCTTTTATACGAAGGTTGATGTCCTTTGTCACCAGTACCACTTTTCTTCCCGGGTTTTCCTTCTGCACACGTAAAGCGGCATTTAAAATCTTATGATCGGCCTTCACTTCACCAAACACAGCATCTGCATCTATGCCATTCGGGTGACCCATCGCGATTTTAAACATGCCGTGCGTCTTACCATTTATATTAACCCATTGCTGCAATGAGTCATTGGTACTTGCCTTGTCAATATATCTTATGAATTCACGGGCGGCGAAATTCTTATCGTCATTTCCTTTCTTGAAGTTGTCCAGTTCTTCCAGCACCGTGATGGGAACTACTACATCATGCTCTTTAAAATTCCGGATAGCGGTATAATCATAGATGATCACAGATGTATCGAGCACGAAAATTTTTCTGTCCTGATCCATAGGCGAAATAAATTTTCATAAAGCTATTGATGCCGGTGATACAATATTTATTCTTCCCCTAAAGAAATACACATACCGGTGTTAGCCGTCCTGAATTGCGGATTATCAGCAAATCCATACATTATCCAATTAGTTACCGGTCGCTTGATATCCACAAAAACACACCTGGCCAGTGTGCTGTTCAGGGAAGAAGGTGCCTTGCCGAACTGGCTGGCCGGAAGTGACGCTATGAACTCATTTTTAAATTTGCAACAAACATGATTGTTGTTCCTGCTCACCGTTTACATTCTTTATCTTTGCGCGATAGTATCCGAATAAGTGCGAAGGAGAATCAACTATTATCGGTTAATCTGGTTACGCCACGACTTGCCGGCTGGCCTTTCTGTTTTTCTTGTCGCCCTGCCACTTTGCCTGGGAATCGCTCTTGCATCCGGCGCTCCGCTTTATGCTGGTCTGATTTCAGGTATCATCGGCGGGTTGATGGTTTCACTGATTAGCGGCTCTCAGCTTGGAGTATCAGGTCCTGCTGCCGGGCTTTCAACTATTGTCGCAGCTTCCATAATTTCATCCGGCGATTACCGGATATTCCTGCTGTCAGTTATCATAGCAGGCTTTTTTCAACTGCTGCTTGGAATCTTGAAATTAGGAAGCATTGCCAATTATTTTCCTTCCTCTGTCATTAAGGGCATGCTTGCAGCCATCAGCATCTTCTCATTTAAAACAAATTCCATTGGCAGTAGGACATGATCAGCCCGATTTCGGGATTTGCTACACCTGTTCTCTGCTGAAAACTTTTCCGGTAATATACTGATGCTAACACGCATATCACAATGCGGTGCGATTGTCATTTCTTATATGTACTCAATGATGGCGTACACACCGTCATCTTTAAGGGCAAGCTTAAATTGATTCCGGCTCCGTTGTTTGTGGTTTTGCTTGGCACTATGATAAGCATGTTCAACTACGCTGGCAATAGTTTTCACTTAAAGCGGCACAGCTGGTAAATGTCCGTCCAATATTTTTGCCGGTAACCTCCTCTGGATTTTTCCAAATTATTATCGCTGCCCACAATCTGGAAAGATGGGCTGATCATCGGATTGCTGGCAACGCTGGAAACCTTGCTTTGCGTGGAGGCTGTGGACAAACTCGATAAGCACAACCGCATTACACCTGTAAACCGTGAATTACTTGCGCAGGGTTTCTGAAACATCACCTGCGGCCTTTTTGGGAGGCATTCCGATTGCCATTGTTGTTGTAAGAGGTGCCGCGAATGCTGACGCAGGAGTAAAGAACAAAATTAGCTGCCTTTACACATGGCGCCTTTATCCTGCTTTCCGTCTTGCTATTTCCCTTTGTGCTGAACATGATACCCTATGCTTCACTGGCTGCTATCCTGATTGTGACCGGTTACAATCTAACCAAACCTAAACTCTACGTGAATATGTGGAGCCTTGGCCGCAAACAGTTTGTTCCTTTTATTCTCACGATACTTGTAATTCTGGCCACTGACCTGTTGATAGGTGTCAGCATCGGATTGCTGATCTCCATCTATTTTATTGTATTGAATAATTTCAGGGCGGAATACAAGATCACTAAAACCATGCGGCATGAAACGGAAGTGCACTACATCAAACTCAACAGCAATGTCACTTTTCTGAATAAAGTGAATTTAAGAAAAGCGCTCGATCAGATTCCTTTATACAGTGTGCTGACTATCGATGGAAGTGAATGCAATTTTATTGATTATGATATCCTGGAAATCATCAGTGAATATGAAAACAAGGCGCACGACCGTCATATTGAAGTGCACTTAAAGGGAATTGAAAAGGTGAATATTTCAGCAGTGCATTGATGTATTGTCAGTCCGCAGAATAGTTTTCCTCATCAACCCTCATACCGTCAGTTGTCTCAACCTGCAACCGATGTATACCCACTGGAATAACCGGATCGTTCGAAGGTGGCGCGTTGCGATGCCAAAACCCTGGATAATCCTTAACTTCACCAACTTCCGCTACTCAGATACCATTGACCCATGCTGCCATCCTGCTTGTTATTTGTCATCCTTGATTACCGTGGGAATGATCATTTCTCCAGAAAATGGCTACCATGCTGAAAAGTATTTCTGAAAAGATTAACATGGTAATTGTAGTTGTTCGGATACACAAAATATTTATCCTCCTTGGCAAAGATATAGCTGGAACTCACGTGCGGTTTAGGAAGGAATAGTTCATGAGGGTTACGCGTTTCCAATACATCTTTCTGATTGTAGTTCAGGTTCCGTCCATGCTTGTAGCGAAGGTTTGTGGTAGTATCACGGTCACCAATTACCTTCGATGGCTCTTTCACGCGAATCGTTCCATGATCGGTGGTGATCACAAGGTTTACTTTTTTTTCAGCTATGCGCATCAGTGCGTCAGTAGCGGCGAGTGCTCAAACCAGGAGTGACGGATGTGATGCGGTAGGCCGTTTCATCATTTGCCAGTTCTTTCAGCACGTCCATTTCTGTTCTTGAGTGCGACAGCAAATCAACAAAATTGTAAACGATCACATTCAGGTCGTTATTGAGCATATTATAGATGTTATCAGACAACAACTTCCCCGTCATTATAATTAGTAATTTTTTGTATAACTGAATTTCAGATTTTTCTTGGAGCGGATGATCTGATCTTCAAGAAAATCCCTTTCATGCAGGTTTTTTCCTCCTTCTTCTTCATCATTCAGCCAGAAGTTCGGAAACCGTTTTCAATATCCAGTGGCATCATTCCGGCAAACATGGCATTACGGCTGTAATGGGTGGAAGTAGGCAATATGCGGTAAAAATGTATCTTCATCTGTCAGCCTGAAGGATTCGGAGATTGTCGGCTGAATCATCTTCCACTGATCGAAGCGCAAGTTATCAATGAGAATCAGGAAAGTGGGTGTGCCGGGTTCTATATAGGGAAATATCAACAAATATATTGATTTGCATGCTCATCAGGCTTAGTCAGCCAGTTCTTATAATTTTTAACAATAAACTTACAAAACTCTGTATTCGCCTCCGACTTCTGCATGGCCAGCACATCGCGCATGCCGGCTGTCTTTGATTTATCAAGCTCCAGCTCCCAATACACCAGCTTCGGTACACATCAAGCCCACTCCTCGTGATTCAATCCCATGCTGATACGTGAAAATATCTGCTGAACTCCTGCTGATAAGATGACGTCGTTTTTCACTGATCAGCCTCTTATCATCTTGTAGCAGTTTCTTGAGCGTCAGCAATATCTGCTGAGGCTTCACGGTTTGATCAGGTAATCACTGATTTGTGAACCGATAGCGTCTTCCATCAGATTCTCTTCTTCACTTTTCGTAATCATCACCACCGGGATATTCGACTGAATGGATTTGATATCCGTGAGCGTCTCCAGACCGCTCATGCCTGGCATCTGCTCATCCAGAAAAACAATATCGAGCACTTCATCACGACACTTTTCAATAGCATCCACACCATTGCTGGCTTCGAGGATGTTGTATCCCTTTTCTCTTAAAAAGAGAATTTGTGGTTTCAGTAATTCAATTTCATCATCTACCCAAAGGATAGTAGGTTCATTTGCCATGTTGTGTAAGATTTAATAAGTAAATAAAGAATAGTAACAGTCGTTGATAAGCGATATTCTCACTGGTTAGTTGGCGGAAAAAGCAACAGTAACTAAAGTAATGAATAATGGTGCCATCCTGCAATCTTTTAGGAAAACGTGCTGCTTGTTTTCTAAATTCATGCCAAATTTCGTATAAAAAACCTGAATTAGCTTGAATAAAAGAAAGATCATCAACGATCCTGTTTACGGTTTTATTACCATCCCTTCAGAATTAATCTTTGATTTAATTGAACATGCCTATGTGCAGCGCTTAGGCCGCATCAAACAACTGGGACTCACCTACCTTGTTTATCCAGGAGCACAGCATACAAGACTGCAGCATGCTTTGGGCGCCATGCACCTGATGGCGCAGGCACTCGATGTGCTCCGTTTAAAAGGTGCTGAATTTCCGATGAGGAAGCGGAAGCTGTTACAATTGCAATACTGCTGCATGACATTGGACATGGTCCCTTCTCCCATACCTGAAAACTACTGATCAGCAAAACATCACACGAATCATTATCTCTTCAAATGATGGAAAAGCTGAACAGAGAGTTCAATGGAAGGCTCACACTCGCTCTTCAAATTTTCCAGGGAAAATATCGCCAAGCCCCTTTCTTCACCAGCTCGTATCCAGTCAACTTGATATGGACAGGCTCGATTACATCTGAACCGTGACAGTTTTTTCACGGGTGTTGCGGAAGGAGTGATCGCTATGACCGTATCATTAAAATGCTGACGGTAAAAAATAATGAATTGCTGGTGGAATCAAAGGGGATGTATTCGATTGAGAAGTTCCTGATCTCACGACGTTTGATGTGTTGGCAGGTTTATTTGCATAAAACTGTACTCGCTGCCGAACAGATGTTGGTGAAAATCATCGGGCGTGCCAATGAAATTTCCATTTTCAGGAAATTGGATGCAACACCGGCGCTGTCCTGGTTTTTAGAAAAAAACAAGGATGGATCCTTATGGAGTGATCAGGATGAATTGATTGACCGGTTTGCGGAACTGGATGATACTGACATCATCAGCAGTATCAAAATATGGAAAAACGATAACGATCCGGTTTTGTCGTGGCTCAGCTGTCATCTGTTGCTGAGGAAATTATTCAAGATCGAGATGAGCGCTATTCCATTTCAGGATGCAAGAGTAGAGAAGATCAAACAGTGGGTTCATGAACATAGCAAGATTTCATTGCAGGACCTTCACTATTTCGTATTTACGGAAACTACCAGTAATCATGCATACAGTCCCCGCTCTGGTCCCGTCAATATTCTGTACAAGGACGGTTCCATTAAAGATGTCGCTGATGCTTCTGATCTCTTGAATATTCATGTTTTGGAAGCACCGGTGGTGAAGCACTTTTTATGCTATCCGAAGGAAATGAATGAACAATGATGCGCCGCTGATTTTTGCATTGATAAATACCGACGCACTATTATAAAGCAGGGTAAGAGGCCTGTTTATTTTTTTTGTGACGATTGTGTGACAGTCAGCGTTATCTTCCTGATCTTTCAAAAGAATATATTCGTATGTGCTTCTAAACATACAGTTTGCAGTGAAACCATTTCATCTCCTCCATTCTCCTGTTCGGAAGGATTCGTTTTGAAAGCAGGTTCTGCCGAGGTTACTTTTAATCATTGGAATTCTTTTTGATTGCGGCTTCGCAAATTTTAAAATCTACCGTTATGCGCAAAGAAACCGACAGAACCATGGATGCATTACCTGAAGCATCTGTCTTCCTGATTGCTCTTATATTGGACGGGTTTTTTAAGAATGAAGGCAGCCAGGCCCCGCCTGTATATGAAGATCCGCACATAGCTCATCTGCTCGGCTTTTCTGAGATTTGCTATAATTGACCAACACAGTCGCAGCCTGCGAATCGGGCATAAAAAATAATTCAGGATAGTTTTTGATATGCCCTGATCCATCTCTCCGGCAATTCTTCCCGGCAGGCCATCTGATAGTCATTGTAGGAGCATGGTAGCAAATGAAATTTCTTCTGATTCCTGGGTTTGTTGCCGGACGGAACTTCCATCCACCAACGATCCGATTTCTTGCTCTTCCAAAAATTCATTTCATATTTATTCTCTTTGAAATGGATCGTATATTTTACATAATCAGTATCATCGTCTTTCGGAAAGTCATTTTTCCGATGGCAATATCCATTCATAAAATACCAGATAATATCCGCTGCCAACTGAACGGATTGACCTCGCACATCAACCGTTGGGTTACACCCATAAATACCAAACGAATCAAGACGGTCACTCTGCCCGGCATAACTGGCAAGCTGACAAGCTTCTTCCGCAAACAGGCCGTTGGGTGATGCTGTCCTGCTGCCAGGTGAATCGCTGAATCGTATAACAGACATATCGAAACTAAAAAGGTTGGTGCTGCGCAGTACCGGCTCCATCTCTTCCACACCTGATCTTACTTTGCCTAGCCGGTAGCTGTCGAAGTGCAACTTATCCAGCAACTCAATCGCAGCAGGTGAAGTAAGATGCGTCTGATAACCGATCTGGCTGAAATTAAAAATGTAGGATGGCTCATAACTTAGTGTATTCAGCAGAAAACCTTCGTCATCCATTTCCGGCTGCTCTTCTTTCAGGTCAATGGTGTTGTCAGCCACAGTCATGTTAATGATTTTGCCGAGATCATGATAAGCGCCGAACTGACCAAAAGTGAGGTCGTGGCTGCCGCCGATGATTACAGGTAACACCTTCAGATGTATCAGTTCGTTTACTACTTTACTTAAAGCCACATAAGTGTCGCGAATGGATTCACCCATTTCAATGTTCCCGAGGTCAATGATCTTGGTATCATTTGCCAGCTTTGCTCTGGAAAACAACTGTTTCCTTATCAGGTCGGGCGCTTCTGCACATCCATTGTTCTGAACGGACCCGCGGTCTTCCTTTACACCGATCAACGCGAGTTGCATCCCTTCAGGATTCAAATCACTGATCACACTGAGTCCCAATTGGTTGGCCGCATAATTTTCGCCTGCCAGCAAATCAGCAGGCGCCTGCTGTAAAAACTCCTCAAACATTCGATTCCTGTTTATGGAGTAAAAATAGAAATCTAACTTCAATAAGAGTGCACCGGCACCAAGCATTGCAAAATTTGCAATGCTTCAATTTGGGCTTAGACCATTGATTAGTCCCGCAATCTTAAGTTAAAAACAGTAAGAGACTTAACCCCGCCGCAGAATTGATTAGGGTTTACAAAACATTTTCCAATCTGATAAAAAATGAGCACCCCTTTAGCAGCTCTCAGGAATAGCGAAGCAATTTTTTTCCATTGATTAGCACGTGGCATTCCAAACATCGCAGCCTCCGGCAAAGAATTTCAATTGTCTATTTTTGTTCAAAATACTCAGTGATATCCTTCCTCAAGATGCTGAAATACTGAATAATTCTCTTCAACGTATTGGCTGGTTTCTGGTCATTGTGCTGTTTGCATTTGTTTTCAGCAGGTACCTGTCAAAAATTTTCAGCCAGCTTATCTACCGCTTAATCCGGCGATACACCAAAGAGCGTTATGGTGAAAAATTCCATGCACTGGTTGTTCAGCCTTTGCAATATCTGGTTCTGTTACTGATAGTTCGTACCGCTATCGAAGTGCTGTATTATCCGGAAAGCTGGAAAGTTATTGTATGGGATTATTCGCTACAGGAATTGCTGGACCAGTTGCTGTGGACCTTGATTTTACTTTGCTTCAGTTGGGTATTGCTCCGCCTCGTTGATTACATTACCTACATATTACGTGAGCGCGCAGCATCAACTCCTTCCAAAACAGATGATCAATTAGTTCCTTTTGTGAAGGATGCGCTAAAGATTTTTATTGTCGTAAACACTTTGTTTATTCTGCTGGGCGCTGTTTTTGATTTTGACCTAACCTCTCTTCTGGCAGGGTTAGGTATTGGTGGATTAGCCATTGCCTTCGCCGCACAGGAAAGCATCAAGGATATTTTTGGATCTGTTACGGTATTTCTCGATCAGCCCTTTGTAGTGGGCGATTTAGTGAAGATCGGTGAAGTGGAAGGAAACATTGAAAAGGTAGGTATCCGCAGCACTCGCATCCGGACCGCAGAACGCACCATGGTGACTGTACCTAACAAGAAAATGCTGGATTCCAATGTAGATAATTTGACGCGACGTTCTCATCGAAGAGTAAAGCAGGTGATTGGTCTGCCTTATGATACCACAACCGATCAGCTAAAGAAAATCATCGCCGACCTCCGCACGTATCTACGGAACAGTGACAATAAGAACCAGGACTTCATTGTGGCCTTTGATGATTTTGCTGAGAGTTCGCTGAATATCCTGATCATCTATTATATCCCATTCATTTCTTATGAAGAACATCTGCAGGAGAAAGAAATGGTGAACTATGAAATTCTCCGGGTAGTAGAAAGTAACGGAAGTAGCCTGGCCTCACCGGTGCGCGACATCAGAATTGATCCTGAAGTATTTAAAAGATAGTAACGCTTCCGACTGCTGAAAAAGATTCCGTAATTATTACCCTTATAGCGCGATCATAAATGAATCATGTTTAGTGCGTCAGCTATTAGGTGACTCCATGATATCCGATGCTTAATTTGAATTATCCTTTTGGTGCACCTTTTCACATATGATACTTAGCAGAACATATTCACCGCTTAAACCCGCATTTTGCAGTTCAAAACGACAACGCGTTTAACCCCGACGTAGAACTGCTTAGGGTTTGTGAAACATTTTCTTTTCTTGACAAATTGAGCAAACCCTTAGCAGTTCTGAGTCGCAGCGAAGCGGGATTTTTCCAATGAAAAATCCGGGTTAAATTGCTCAGCTGACAAAAACTAAGTTGGAAGATAAATACCAAAAGATCTCATTATAAAAGCCAACCACGAAA
>JBGAWA010000106.1:0-13317 GCA_044227805.1 Chitinophagales bacterium
TAGTGTATGAAAATTATTCAGCGGCGTGATAGAGATGTCAAGTAGGTAAACATTGGTAAAGCCCATCTGAAAGAGATAAGACGCTTCATGCCCGTTGCCGGCACCGGGAATGAGTATTGACTGTTTTTTATCAGTCAATTGATCAAAATAAGTTTTCAATGGGGTAGAAACATGACCGATATCCCATCCTGTTTCTGCATTTTGATACCTGTTTTCCCAGTATTGACCGTCTAATTTCATAAAATTTATTTTTCTTGAATAATACTGTTAGCAATCTTTTCAATGTAAAGGTTCAGGAAATTTCTGATAAGCTTCAGATCCTGTATGGCGATGACTGAAATAAACAGTATAATGGTGCCATTTGAAATAAAAGGGAAACAGAGGATTACTGTTGTTTGCCGGGAAAATCACCAAAATTTACCACTTTAAACCTAACAATTAAAAATTACTTTATCTTTGACGACCACCATAACCTGCAACCATTAAGAACTAAATTTGTTAAAATGAAACAGCTGAAGTTTGTTATTGTTATTTTGCTTGGCGTTACAATTCTTAATTTGTGGCAAAGTTGCGCAAAAGGCCCTGAGGATCCATTCATTTCATTTCATTCGCGGAAAGCCCGCGTAACCGGTGAATGGAATATTACTTCTTATATGGTTAATAACAAAGATTCTTTGCGCAGGGTTGGTGATTCTATTGGCCCCTATATTGGTTTTTGCGGAAGTGAAATCGATAAGCTCATCATGAATTACAAGTACGTATGGACCTTTGACAAAGACGGCGGCTTCAAATCAAAACTGACCATTGATTCTTCTTACATTTATGACATTGCGAACAATACACCAATCTGTAAAGATTCTCTTTATAAAGACAGCTCAACCGTTATTACTGTCGCAGAATGGAATTTCACCGGTAATATCGGAGATCTGAAAAATAAGGAACAACTGCTGATTCTTGACCCTTACACCAAAAAATCAATGTTGTTTGACATTATTGAATTGCGGAACAATGAAATGAAACTGGAACGGGATACCATTGACCCGCTCACCAGCATAGCCTACGAAAGATCATATGTGCTGAGCAGGATTAAATAAATAAAAAATACCCGTGAAAAAATCCTCCTTAGCGGAGGATTTTTTTTTGTGTTACTGCTAGCGTCCGCTTTTTCCTTCCCTGCCTAATTCACGTTTTGCTTCACGCTCTTTAATGGAATCTCTCTTGTCGTGAATTTTCTTTCCTTTCGCAAGGGCAATTTCCAGTTTTGCAAAACCGCGGTCACTGATGAAGAGCCGGAGCGGAATTACCGTCAATCCTTTTTCTTTCATCTTGTCTTGCAGCTTATTTAATTCTTTTTTGTTAAGCAATAGTTTTCTGGGCCTTAAAGGATCATGGTTGTAGTGGGTGCCTTTTTCATAAATGGAAATATTAAGGTTCCTGATCCAGAGATCATTTTTTTGAAAATAGCACCATCCATCATTCATATTTACCCTGCCTTCCCGTATTGACTTTATCTCGGTTCCGGTTAATACCATACCTGCAATAAACTTATCAATAAACTCAAACTCAAAATATGCCTTCTTGTTTTTTATGTTAATACTGTTATTCATGGTCATCGTTCCTATCCTTAGCTAAGGTGAATAGTTGTTTCAGTTTATCACGCTTAAAAAGCTTTTGTCCTTGTTCTCCGCTGGCTATTAGCCTGTTGCCTGACCATGCTTCAAATGAAGTGAATATCTCATGCCGACGGATGGCCGTCAGCGTGGCGGTAAATATGATCAGTTCGCCCGGAAAAGCCGGAGCATGGTGATGAACAGAAATAAACGTTCCAATGCCTTCTTCATCATCTTCCCTCAGTTCAAGCACAAATAACCTTCCGCTCCATTCTGCATCCCTGGCGATACTAAATGTGGAATATACCGGATGTACCAGCCCACTGGCAAAACCCGCCGTATCATCGGTTTCGACCGTCTTGTTATACTGCTTCTGATCTCCCGGTTTAAAAATTATTTTCATGGTGTAATATTGAAAAAGTATTTTTTCAAATCTCCTGCATCCGGAAAATACTTGATGATTTGCATGGGACTATTTAATTGAAATGGCAACGCCTGTACTACTATGAATGATGTGCACCTTTTTTCAACTGCGCTGTATAAACTGTTTACATTTAAATGCCGGATCACTACTGAATGAAGAATTTGAACAACCATTCGCCAGGTCAGGTTATGATGGTTGGCGTTAAAACTGATATTTGCATTTACAATCATCATCTGGCATCATTGAATCTTATTTGACGGCAAGCAATGGAATGCCGATTTTATGTCTTACAGCGTTGATAGTTTCGCCAAACAGCAGGTCCTTTAAACCATGGTGACCATGGGTTCCCATAACCAGCAAATCTGCGCTGAACTTCTTGACCAGCCCAGGAATTACTTTTGACCGTCTGCCGAATCCCAGTTCATAGCTGACCTGGTAGCCCTGCTCTCTCAGTATGTTGGCATATTGCCGTAAATTATCATGATCTGTTCCTGATTCCAGGTCTGAAATATCCTTTTCCATCAATATGGCGCCCGCTGACTCAACAATATGGATTAGCAGGTATAAGCCTTCTTTTCCTCCGGTGGTAAGTGCACGGGAAATGGTTTTCTGATCGGTTGCTGAAAAATCAACTGTAATCGCAATCCTTTTAAAATATTCAGTCACTGGAAAACTGGAGGGTAGTTGCTGAAGATGCGGGACGCGCAACTTTTTACTTTGGCCTTCCAAGAAAGGATGTAGTATGATATACAGAAGCAGTAAACCGGCGCCTGCTATGATTGGAATTATAATAAAGTAAACGATCCACCAATATTCGCCACTATTTTGAATCATCGACGTGACTTCATTCAGCACCAATTTAGCATTTAAAGAGATGATGATGAGTGCTGTTATCCATGACCCGGCTTTTGACCACTTTCCGATGGCAAATTTTCCCATTTTTTCCTTATCACTCACAAAATGAATGAGGGGTACCACAGCAAAGCCGAGTTGCAGGCTTAGAATCACCTGGCTGAGAATTAACAGTTCGCCAGTGTTTTCTTCACCCTTTAACCATATGACCAAGAATGCCGGGATCACCGCGATTAATCTTGTCAAAAGCCTCCGGATCCAGGGTGTGATGCGGAGATGAATGTATCCCTCCATCACGATCTGTCCTGCCAGTGTACCGGTGATGGTAGAACATTGTCCCGAGGCGATTAATGCTACGGCGAAGAGTATAGGGGCCATTTTTGTACCCAGTAACGGTTCCAGCAGTTGATGAGCGTCCTGAATCTCTGTAATTTCAAAATAACCATTGCTGAAAAATGCGGCACTGGCAAGAATGAGTATCGATGCATTTACCAGAAAAGCGATGTTCAGTGCAATAGTGGAGTCGATAACATTGAAGCGAAGTGCTTTTTTAATACCTGCTACAGATCGATCAATCTTGCGTGTTTGCACTAATGCGGAATGCAGGTAAAGATTATGCGGCATCACCGTAGCACCGATAATACCGATGGCAATGTATAAAGCAATATCATTTGGGATGGAAGGAATAAAGCCTGTCATAATGGATACCGGATCAGGCTTTGCAAAGAACATCTCCACAAAAAAGGAGGCGCTGATAATGAAGACAAGTGAAAAAATAACAGCCTCCATTTTTCGGATACCAAAGTTCATTATAACCAGCAGTAGCACGGCATCAAGCACCGCAATCGTGACACCGAAAAGCAGCGGTATGCCAAAAAGGAGGTTAAGACCGATAGCCAGCCCCAATACTTCTGCAAGGTCGGTGGCAGCAATGGCAATTTCAGCCAAAATATACAGTGGAATATTTACAATGCCTGGATAAGTAGCTTTTGAAGCCTGTGCCAGGTCGAGGCCTCTCACAAGGCCCAGGCGGGCACTATGACTTTGTAGCAGGATAGCCATCAGGTTCGACATCAGGAGAACCCAGATCAGGGAATAACCGAAACCGCTCCCTGCAGCCAGGTCTGTTGCCCAGTTGCCCGGATCCATATAGCCAACACTGACGAGATAGGCAGGCCCTATGAATGCAAAGAGTGACCTGAAAAAACCCACTTTTTTTGTGGTGTCAACGGAAGCATGAACATCTTCCAGCGACTTTGAATGCGAAGATTGCAGCGTATTCATTTGGATACCAGGATATTTTTTGCAATGTCATGACTGATGTTAATACCGGCTGTATGGTTAATCGAAATAACCATACTCTTATCGTATTCAATGCACTCCAGCACTTTCACCGGTGTACTCATATGCAAATGGAGTCTGTCGAGATGCTTGAGAAACGCGGGTTGTTGTTCAATCACAGCCGCTACTTTTCCTCTCTCTTTGGCTTTTAAGGTAGACAGGTTTTTAAATCTAGCCGCAGAAAGTTTTCCAAGATGATCGGGAATGGGATCGCCGTGAGGATCAAATTTAGGATGGTGGAGAAAAGCATCCAGTTTTTCTATCAGCAGGTCGGAATTTACATGTTCAAGTTGTTCGGCGACATTGTGCACTTCATCCCACTGAAATTTTAACTTCTCGACCAGGAAATACTCCCATAGCCGGTGTTTCCTGACAATGGAAAGCGCTTTGGATTCACCGGTATTGGTCAGCATCACGCCCTGGTACTTTTTATAATGTATCAGCCGTTTGTCCGACAAACGTTTCAACATATCGGTTACAGAAGCCGCTTTGGTTTTCATCTGCATGGATATTTCATTGGTGGTTACCGGGCGCGCTCCGTTTTTTTCTGTTTGCAGGTAGATGCTTTTAAGATAATTTTCTTCAGTTGGCGAAAACATAAAGTCAAATTTTTGAACAAAAGTAAAATATAATTTAGATTAGTCTAAAAATAAATTTAGTTTATGCATAAATCCGCCCTGCAGTATGATGGATCATTCACTTTACGCAATAGAGAGGAGGATCACAGGATCCCGGGCTGGAGGTTTGGTGAATTCGCGAAGCATCTTATTCCTATTGGGAATAAAACAAATTGCAGTACTGCGTTGCAGTGCAACGTGATTTTTTTATTGGGAAATCCGCGTTAATTTTGATTCCGGCACTGTGGCTGTCAACTGAAAAACCAATCCCTGATGAATAAATCACTCATCACCCTGCTTATACAGGCAGTAACCTTTCCAGTGCTTGCGGCATTCGCGCAAAATGCGCCTGTTATTGAATGGCAAAAATCATTCGGAGGCACTATCGGTGAAACTGCAAACTCGGTTCTGCAAACAGCGGATGGTGGATATGCTTTTGCCGGATATACAAAATCCAAAGATGGTGATGTAACCGTAAGCAAGGGGATTACGGATTATTGGGTGGTAAAGATGGATGCAGACGGGAATATGCAATGGCAAAAATCATTGGGAGGATCTGACCATGATGCACAGTGGGATTTTCAGTTAACAAATGATGGTGGATTTATTATCGCCGGCCAGTCAAAATCAAATGACGGCGACTTACTGCTGAATAAAGGAGAGGAAGATTATTGGATCGTTCGGCTTAGTGCAGATGGTGGCGTCATCTGGCAGCGTTCGTTCGGGGGCAGCGCTGAGGATGAAGCATATTCCATTCAGCAAACCATGGATGGTGGGTTTATTGTGGCCGGCTATTCAGAATCGGATGATGGTGATGTGACTGGAAATCATGGTGAGGTTGATTATTGGATACTCAGGCTGGATGGCGACGGAAATCTTATTTGGCAAAAGTGTTTTGGCGGAAGTGAGGAAGATGAAGCTTATTCAGTACAGGAAACATCTGATGGAGGGTATGTTATTGTGGGCGAGTCCGAATCAACAGATGGTGATGTGACTGGAAATCACGGTGAAGGCGACTATTGGATAATCAGACTTGATATAAATGGTTACCTGCTTTGGCAAAAGTCTTACGGTGGAAGCAGCGTGGATTATGCCAAGATGGTGAAGCGCACCAGTGATCATGGATTTATCATTGCCGGTTGGTCGGCTTCCACTGATGGATCTGTGAGCAATAACAAGGGTGATACCGATTATTGGATTGTTAAGATTGATGAAGAAGGAGTGCTACAATGGGAAAAATGCCTCGGAGGGAGTGATTATGATTTTGCCCATGCAGTTTATCAGTCTGCTGATGGGGGATTCATTGTAGCAGGTTATACCCATTCAGCGGATGGAGATGTTGCCGGAAATCACGGCAGTACCGATTACTGGCTGGTGAAACTGGATCCTGCAGGTAGTTTAAGCTGGCAGAAATCACTGGGAGGCAGCAGCTATGATCAAGCCTATTCTGTTCAGCAGGCAACGGATGGGGGGTATATAGTGGCCGGTCTATCATTTTCAAATGACGGCGATGTTTCCGGCAATCATGAGACACCCAACGGTACAACACAAGACTGCTGGATTGTAAAATTATCGGCCGACGTCACTGGAATACCATTACTGAGCATAGGTCAGTGCACCATATTCCCAAACCCTGTTTGTAATAGGGCTACCATTCAGTTAGACCATCTCATTGCATCAGGACAAATAAATTCAAATGCGGCAGATAATGAAATCTGTCTCCGGCTGATTGGCAATGATGGAAAAATGAAAAAAGTGCCTGCTGTTATTTCCGGTACATCAGTTAATTTTGATATGGAAGGAATGCCTTCTGGTTACTATAGCGTGTACTTCAACTGCCAATCGCAAATAGGATGGATATCAGGTCAATTCATCAAGGTGCAATAACGTTTTACCTGACATTGCTATCCTGCCATTGTTATCCACGAAATTTTAAGTAACTCAACAGGTTTAAGTAGCCGGATTGTGTTTAGCTCAGGCTTCAAATATGTCCGACGGATTCTCATCCCCAAAATCACGGTTTGTGTAAAAGTCAATTTCAATTTTCTCTGGCTTTGGAGAGAGGCCGATAATGGCAGTGTTGATGATTTGGCAGGCAGTGACAGCCATTTCAGATAACTCCTGTTTTTGTGAATCAAGGATGATGTTTGTGTTCATGTTTTTGTAGTTATGAAGTGAACGATGAAATCGGCATGTCTAAAATACTTTCAGGAAAGTCATATAACAATTTAGAATGACTCAATGGGCTTCCTGATATGATGAAATCGGTAATTAAAGACTTAAGCGGCGCCCTCATACAGCAAATGGAACTATCATTATGCGGCTCAAAACAGCATAGGGGTTAACCCCGAAGTGACACTGTTTAAGGTTTGCGAAAAATTTTATTGTTTGACTAAAATGAGGAAACCGATAGCAGTGCTAAGTTGCATCGATTCAGGGCTTTTCAATTGAAAAATCCGGTTCGAGATCATAGAATGCTGAGCTTGATAAATAGTAAGACGGAATTTCTACATCACCACAATGGATTGACATTATCAATCAAGCCCTGTGTAGGTTGCATGAGTATTACCCGCATTTGATGGTGATATGTGTCATGCTGCTGCAGTACACTTTTGCAGGTTGCAGGCAAAATAGTTGCACTGCAACCCCTAAAAATGAAAAAGCCCTGCAGACCGATCATCTGCAGGGCGTTGTTTGAGTTTGTAAACTGTAAGTGAATGGCCTATTTGACAGCGACCGGCCGTTTAGAAGGTTCGCTTGCTTTAACAGGTTTTATTTTCGTAAGGTCAATCACAATAGGTGTAGCCACAAAGATGGATGAGTAGGTTCCAAACCCAATACCAAGCAATAGGGCGAAGGAGAACCCACGGATAGCATCACCGCCGAAGACGAAGAGAATCAGCAACACGAGCAATACGGTTGAAGATGTAATAACCGTTCTGTTCAGCGTTTTGTTGATGGCATCATTGATGGTATGTTTCATATCTGCTGCCGGATGCTCTCTCAGAAATTCCCTCACACGATCAAAAACAATCACTGTATCCGCTACGGAATAACCCATCACTGTTAAACAGGCCGCAACAAATGTTTCATCTACTTCCAGGGCAAATGGCAATACTCCTGAAAGAAGGGAATAGGCACCCATTACCATGAGCACATCGTGTGCAAGGGCGATGATGGCACCCAGCGCAAACTGCCATTTCCTGAAACGGAAAAGAATATATAAGAATATACCGATAAGAGAGAAGATGATAGCTTTGTAGGCATGGTCAAGAATATCAGCGGAGATACTTGGCCCTACAACCTGTGAACTAAGTTGATTTACCTGCTGAAATGTTTTGAATGACACATCACTTGCAAGGTATTTCTTTAGTCCGTTATACAATTTATAATTCACTGTGCTGTCCGCGAGTTCACTGCTGTTATCCACGAGGTAACCGGTAGTTATTTTCACCTTGTTGTTGCTACCATATGTTTTCACTTGTGGAGGTACACCGAATTCTTTAGTGAGCTCCTGCTGAATATCTTCCGTCGTAACTTCGGTCAAATTGCACAACATAGGAGTGACCTCCGCTGAAGTCAACACCATATTCAAATCCCTTCGTAAAAATGGAAAGCAAACCAATTAATGCCAGTGTTCCTGATATTACATAGGCGTACTTACGCCATTTCACAAATTGAATGTTAAAATTGGTAAAGTTGAACCTGCTGATACGGGTGGTGAACTGAATAGTCTTGAATCTTTCCATCCACCAGTCAAACATCAGGTGGGCCATAAATACAGCCGTGAAAAGTGTCATGATAACACCAATATTAAGCGTAGTGGCATAACCAAGTACTGGTCCCAATCCAAAATACGCAAGAATTAAACCGGTGATCAGCGTGGTAAGGTGTGTATCAAATACAGCAGAGTAAGACCTTAAATGACCTTCACTGATTGATTTTAACATGTTTTTTCCCCTGTCCAATTCTTCTTTTATCCGTTCATGTATCAGTACGTTGGCGTCAACAGCCATACCCATGGTAAGTACAATGCCGGCAATACCGGCCAATGTCAGGGTAGCGCCCAGTGATGCCAAAACACCGATAATAAAGAACAAGTTAAAGAACAGGGAAACATTGGCGATGATACCCGATGTGTTGTAATAGAAAACCATAAAGGCCAGCAAAGCAACGAATGCGATAACAATTGAACGGATACCTGCCGCAATGGATTCTTTACCCAATGACGGGCCCACTACGTCTTCAGCGATAATTTTTGCTGGAGCAGGCAACTTACCTGCAGTAAGAATGTTGGCAAGGTCCTTCGCTTCATTTATGTCGAACCCACCGGTAATAGAAGAGCGACCGTTAGGGATCTCACCATTAACACGCGGAGCAGAATAAACATAATTGTCGAGAACAATTGCGATGCTCTTGTTAATATTTTTGCTCGTCATCACTTTCCAGATCTTGGCACCTTCATTATCCATGGTCATGGATACTTCCGGATTACTGTTCTGATCAATATCTTGACGGGCATCATTCACCTTATCGCCTTCCAGCGGAGCTTTTGTGCTTCCAACCTGCATTTTGATGGCATACAAAGCATATACATTACTCTTTTCATCAGTTGGTTTAGCCCCCCACAGGAATTTTACGTCTTTCGGAAAATTGGCGCGTACATAGTCAGTGGTGAGGTAGTCATTCACTTTAGAAGTATCCTTACCCAGCGAATAGCCAATCACCGGTCCGGGAGCAAGGGCAACCTTGTCATCAGCAGTACGATAAATATTTGGCTGTAAAATGGAGGTGAGCGGATTTTCCTTAGCCTGATTTTTTGCAGCTTCTGCGGCTAATGACACTGAATCAGGTTTGATCAGATTACTGTCCGTTATTGCAGTGGCCTTACCCGTATCAGCACCGGTCAATAATGGATTCGACTCTGTGGTTGTTGTTAGAGGGTTTTCAGCAGTTGTTTTCGATGAGGTGTCTGTTGTTGCCAAACGGTTTCTCAGTGTAGTGTTGGCTGCATCCAGGTATTGTATGAAAGTAGGATTATCATAGGTTTCCCAGAATTCAAGCACGGCTGTGGCCTGTAATAATTTACGAACACGGACGGGGTTATCTACACCGGGTAATTCAACAATGATTCGTCCGGTTGACTGTTGAGCGGTTATGTTTGGCTGGGTAACACCGAATTTGTCAATCCGTGAACGCAGGATATTAAAGGTCTGATCAAATGCACTGTTCGATTGTGTGCGAATAAAACTGATCACTTCGTCATTGGTGGAATTAAATTTTACCTTATCCTGGTTATCGCGCGTGCCAAAGATCGAAGCCAGCTTGCCCTGAGGTGCCACTTCATTCCATGATTGCTGAAATAAGGTTACAAAATCCGCCTGCGCCTGTGTCTTCTGCTTAGCTTTCGCCAACTCAAGTGCTTTATTAAAGGTGGGATCGGCACTATTGTCTGCCAGCACTCTTATGAGGTCATCCGTAGAAACCTGGAGCACGACATTCATCCCCCCTTGCAAGTCAAGACCAAGGCTTAATTGCTGATCTTTACAATCCTGGTAAGTGTACTTTGCAATCCCGAGATTGAATACTGATTGTCCAGTTGGTAGCTAGGAATCAAGGTAAGCCTGCCGTTTTTTTCTATTTAGTCAATACACTGTCTTTGATAAAAACAGCATTAGGGGTGTTGGGAGGTGTTAATGATTCCAGGGATTTACCTTTTAATACCGACGCTTCTGCCAAACTGGTTGCCCTGTTTTCTACTCTGCTGGTGACAAAATTGAAGGATAACTGGTAGATACAAATCAGGATCAACGCTATTGAGAAAAACGTGACCAGGCCTTTTCCGCGCATGATTATGAGGGTTTTAGAAAAAATTAAGGCTGCAAATATAGAAATTTATCGGGGAGTTAACCCCTAATTTTCAAATGCTTGTATTCAGTAGGTGCCGGGTCTGTCTGCAGCAGTAGGAATGGGGTTATTTTCGGCATGATTCATCACATAACCTGCAGCAGGAAACCTTTGAGATAATTAGTTTCTTCAATGTTCCAGACGATAGGATGGTCTTTCGACTGGCTGAGAAATGCTACCTGCCGGATGATTTTTCCTGAATCATCTGCTGCCGCCGAAATCATCTCGAAGAACAGTCCGGGCTCCATGAAGTGTGAACAGGAAAACGTAAGCAGGAATCCGCCTTTGCGGATGAGTTTCATGGCGCGAAGGTTAATCTCTTTATAGCCCCGGGCAGCGGCTTCGATGCCTGCCCTGTTTTTGGTGAAAGCAGGCGGGTCTAGAATAACAACATCAAATTGCTTTTTTTCTTTGGCCCATTGTGGCAACAGGTCAAAAGCATTGGCCGCTTCAAACCTGCAACGGGTTTCAAAACCATTTATACCTGCATTTTCTGTAGCCTGCGCAACAGCGCTTTCGGAAACATCAAGACCGAGAACATTCTTTGCGCCAAAATGCGCAGCAAAGAGTGAAAAGGAACCCGTATAGCAAAAGCAGTCGAGCACTTCTGCATCTTTGACGATGTGCTTCAGTGCAAGCCTGTTTTCTTTCTGATCGAGGAAGAATCCTGTTTTCTGGCCATTCTCCACATCAATCATAAATTTCACGCCCTGCTCGTCAATTTCCATTTTTGTCGCAAATGGCTCGGTAAGAAAATTCTTCTGCTCTTGCAATCCTTCCAGTTTCCGGACAGGCACGTCATTCCGTTCATATATGCCGCTGGGAGCAAACAGTGACATCAATACCTTTACAATGGTGGCTTTCCAGCAATCCATTCCAAGGGATAGTGTTTGTATTACGAAATAATTACCGAATTTATCTATGATGAGTCCAGGCAGAAAATCTGATTCTCCGAAGACGAGCCGGTAGTTATCGCGGAAGCCAAGTTTTTGTCGGTACTCAAAACATTCGAGCAGGCGTTTGCGGAAAAAAGCTTCGTCAATTTGTTCTTCTTCTTTGCGCGTAAGCAAACGCACAGTGATTTGTGATTTGGCGTTGTAATACCCGCGACCGACAAACCGGTTGCGGAAATCCATTACTTCGATGATTTCGCCCGGGGTGATGGAAGCGGAAACACTTCCGATTTCATTGGCATAAACCCAGGGATGGCCGGAGAAGATTCGCTGATAGTTCCCTTTTTTTAATGTTACTTTCGTCATGTTTGACTGATTAATAGCTGTTTGCTGATCAAAATATTCCCAACTTTAAAATTAGATGCTCATGAGTGGTTACCTGATTTCATTTAGTGCATTGCTCTTGGTTTTGCTTGCTGAGCAGCCATCCTGTAATCAAAATGCAACTGCAAAGGGCAGTGTTATTGTTCCGCTTGCAGTGGGCAATTATTGGGTCTACCGTGATTCTGTTTTTACAGATGGCCAACTGTCACTTGTGTCCAATGATACGGATAAAATTGTGAGTACTGAAAGATGGAATGATAAGACGACCTTCATTTTTAATGAAGGAAAGGAATGGTTTGAAAGCGGTGACACGATTTACCAGTTGGGCCGGCAGCGAACCGGAACTAAATTTCCATCACCGGTGATGATGGCTGTGGAAAAGGAAGGTACCTTCTATTATGTCTATGGAGGTGATGTTGTCATTCAAAATACCATTGTGAAATTGCCGGTTTGTACGGGGATTTGGAATGCAACAGGCTGTTTCAAAATCTACGATAGTTGTGAAGGATATATGATTGTGGCTTACGGCATCGGCGTGATAAGGGAGAAAAGTTCAGCATGCTTTGCAGAAAAAAACAGCTATTCAACCAGGACTCTGATTGATATGCATGTTAAGTAATAAGCGTAAACTGCTGGAAATTCAAATGTCCATTAAAAAAGCGCAACACGGTTGCGCTTTTTTAATGGACAGCGGGTTGGATTCAGTTTTTCATCAGTTTCAATACCTGCATAGGTTTTCCTGCCACTTCAATTTTGGCGAAATAAACGCCATTGGGCAAATTGCTTCCCACCACCGTATTTTCCTTTTGCAAGGTGTAAGTCTCAAGTAATTTTCCTGTTAAGTCAAAGATTTTAACTGATGCATGCAGCAAAGA
Source organism: Chitinophagales bacterium (assembly GCA_044227805.1). Taxonomy (GTDB): domain Bacteria; phylum Bacteroidota; class Bacteroidia; order Chitinophagales; family UBA10324; genus JACCZZ01. Next base: position 12,904 of record JBGAWA010000106.1, read on the forward strand.
TTGCGTACCGGCACTGATCACAAAATAATCCTGCGATGGATTTGGAAATGCTGTGACCAGTAGTTGCGGGTCGCTGATTTTGCAATTGGGGTTTGCTGTAACACTTACTGCTTTTGAGGTCTTGGTACAGCCTGTATTGGTTTTCGTCACCTTGCACTTATAGTCTCCGGTCGTGCTCACCAACAAAGTGCTGTTGGTAGCACCTGCAATGTTATTATTATCCTTCTTCCACTGATAGGTTTGATTATTAGCACTGCTCACTGTAAGTAAAACCGGTTGGGACTGGCAAATGGTTAAAGGGCCTGTCGGTGTTACATCAGCCTTTGGTTTTTTATTCACCGTTACGCTGATTGCATTGGAAGTAGATGCAGTACCACAACTGTTAGTCCCTGTTAAAGTGTAGGATCCTGATGC
>JBGAWA010000107.1:0-14086 GCA_044227805.1 Chitinophagales bacterium
AAAACTACAACATTGCTATTGTCCACATGGTGACTTGGATTATTACAAGGACCTCCAAAAGAAGACTCTTGGTTACAAGTTTTACCTTTAAATGGCAATGCCAATACAGGCTGTACAAAGATTTTATCGTTATCGATTACAGTATATGGAACATGATTGGTATTATAACCTCGAAGCATCCGATCCAAATTAGTAGTAACAAGGGAGTTCTTAAGTTCAATAAGCGTGTTAGCATCCCAAAAATTGAGATGATACGTAGTTGTGACATCGAATGTAATTCCCCCAAATATGAATCTAATGACTCCTATTATCGTCCCAAAACTACAATTGGGAGGAATTGGGTAACCGACCTTTATCGTATGTTCGGTTGTGGCCTGATAACTTTTTTCGAAACTAGCGTTGAATTCAGTTTCTGATGAGACATTGTAAGTAGTGTTTGATCCGACTTCTTCCACTAATGTACCAACAGACTCGGTCATACCAATTTTAACAAGCTGCCTGAATGAAGTTGTAAATTTCTCAGAGATGTCGGTTTTGATTGATGTTATCTCTTCAATGGTCATTCCAGACGACAAATTTGAAGGAATGTAATCGAAGAATGTATTGAAATTTTTAATTGGTTGGATCTCCATAAGATGAATTTAATTTTGAGTAAATGAATTTAAACGGTTTCTAAAAACTTGTCAACTATTGCTTTTCAATAATCAAGGATAAGTAACTTATTCGACTAAACATAATTCAATTTTAAAATAAACAACATTCCTTCTGGAAAGGTCAATTTTCTTTGTCCCTGGTTGGCGTCCCGCCAACCTCACTCGCGCTCGTTTGCAGTCAAGCCTTGAGGGAGGCGAACGAGTGCGCGCTCACTTCCCTATTTTAAATCTTATCTTTATTTTTTAAATCTATAGTATCATGTCTGAACAATATAAGTTCCTTAATCCGGAAGGACTCTATTTTACTACTTCTACTATCATAAATTGGATAGATTTATTTACCAGGAAGGATTATGCTGGAATAGTTCTGAATTCAATCTGTCATTGCCAGCGGAAAAAAGGCCTGACTATTCATGGATGGAATTTGATGCCAAGTCATCTGCATTTAATTGTAAGCAGTAAGGGTAGTTACAAATTGCATGAAATATTCCGCGATTTAAAAAAATTTACGGCTGAAGAAATAGTAAAATGCATGAAGGAGGTCAATGAAAGCAGAAGAGAATGGATATTGAAACAGTTCATTGAAGAGGGTATGCCACTGACTCGTATCACGAATTACAAAGTATGGCAAGATGGTAATCATCCTGTTGAACTGGCAACTAACGAGATGAAATCTGAGCGGCTTCATTATCTGCACTATAACCCGGTTGAAGCCGGCATTGTCTGGAAGCCTGAGGAATATTGCTATAGTTCTGCAATTGATTACTCAGGTGGAAAAGGGTATCTTGAGGTAGATCTGATTCAATGATTAATTTACTTCATACCTTTACTCTTCAGGATTGTGCTGCTTGGGTGTATCGCGAAGCGCACTCGTTCGCCTCCCTCAATTGCTTGTCTGCAAACGTGCGCGAGTCCGTGTTCAGCCTATGGTTTATAAAGTGGTCGGTGAAAACACGGAACACAGGCTGAACGAGATTCTCACATCGCATTGCAACATCCAAGAATATCACCCGCACTAAAACTTCACTATCACTTCCGGTTCACTTTTTTCTTTTGCTTTTTTGCTGGCGATGATTTTTTCTTATAAACCGGCGGTATCTCCTCTTCCACCGGCTTCGCGCGCTTCCTCCGCTTCTCAACATATTTGAAGAGCAAGGCCGACATGGATGGAATATCAAGTTCTATGGAGTGGCTTTTACCATCCCAGGGTGTATGTTCAGCGTAAACGGTTCCCCGGGTGGTAAATCCCGAACCCCAATAATAGGTGGAATCCGTGTTCAGGATCTCTTTCCATTCTCCATCAAGCGGCACAGCCGTACGGTAGTCATACCGGGCCACAGGTGTAAGGTTCAGCACGACGAGTATGATATCCGATTTTTTTATTCCCTTCCTGCAGTAGATCAGCACGCTGTTGTCCGCATCATCCACCTTCATCCATTCAAATCCATCAGGCGAGAAATTATGATCATACAGGGAATGCTCTTTCGTATAGCATGTATTGAGGTCCTTCATCAACTGCTGCAGCCCTTTGTGCGGCGCAAACTCCAGCAAATGCCAGTCAATACTTTGTTCGTGGTTCCATTCCCGGTACTGCCCGAATTCGCCCCCCATGAAAAGCAGTTTGGTGCCCGGATGCGTGTACATATATACCAGCATGGCCCGCATGTTGGCAAACTGCTGCCACTGATCGCCCGGCATTTTATCGAGCAGTGATTTTTTTAAATGCACCACTTCATCATGAGAAAATGGCAACATGAATCGCTCCGCAAAAGCATACATGATGCTGAAGGTAACCTGGTTGTGGTGGTACTTCCGGTAGATAGGATCCGTAGAAAAATATTTCAGCGTATCATTCATCCAGCCCATCATCCATTTCATGTTGAAGCCCAATCCGCCTTCACTCACGCTGCCGGTCACTTTGGGGTAACTGGTGGACTCTTCGGCTATGGTCTGTACATCCGGAAACTCTTTGAAAACGGCCGTATTAAATTCCTGTAGAAATGAAATCGCCTCCAGGTTCTCTCTTCCTCCGTGAATATTGGGTTCCCACTCACCCTGCTTGCGTGAATAATCGAGGTACAACATAGAAGCCACCGCATCTACCCGCAGGCCATCAGCATGGTAACGGTCGAGCCAGAAAAAAGCATTGCTCAGCAGGAAAGAACGTACTTCATTTCTTCCATAGTTAAAGATGTAACTGTTCCAGTCGGGATGAAATCCTTTGCGTGGATCGGCATGTTCATACAAAGCAGTACCGTCGAAAAAAATCAGTCCGTGTCCGTCTCCTGGAAAATGCGAGGGTACCCAGTCGAGTATCACACCAATGCCGTTTTTATGCAGCGTTTCAATGAGCTGCATAAATTGCTGCGGTTCACCAAATCTTGAGGTGGGTGCAAAGAAACCGGTGACCTGGTAGCCCCAGCTGCCATAGAACGGATGTTCCATGATGGGCAGCAACTCCACATGGGTGAATTTCATTTCCTTTACATAGGCAACCAGGTCTTCCGCGAGCTGATTGTAGTCCAGCACCTTTTCGGGATTATCCGGACTTCTTCTCCACGAGCCTAAATGCACTTCATATACCGCAAACGGCTGATTCAGCTTGTTCCTGGTCTTCCTGAATTCCATCCATGCGCTATCATCCCATTCCTTCCAGGTATCCCAAATGATAGAAGCGGTCTTTGGCGCTTGTTCCCAGTAAAACGCGAAGGGATCTCCTTTTTCAAAAGATGCTCCGCCGAAATTTGAACTGATAAAATATTTATAAGCTTCCCCTTTTCCTACATTCGGGATGAAGCCTTCCCATATGCCTGATTCGTCACCTCTCGCTATCAGTTGATGAGATTGATTGTTCCATCCGTTCCAGTTTCCGATTACCGAAACCATGGATGCATTAGGTGCCCAAACGGCGAAATACGTTCCGCTGGTTTGCTTGAATTCAACAAGGTGCGCACCCATCTTTTCGTACAGCTTATAATGCTTTCCGGCTTTGAATAAGTCGATGTCGTAGGCTGTAAATAAGGAATAACCTTCAACAGGCTGTAAGCTTTCCCGCTGTAATCCATCCGCTTTTTCATCCGGTGTGTTTTCCATAGTAACTCTTGTTTAACCTGTAATTGTCAGCAGTAAAATCCCGCTTCGCTGCAACGAAACACTGTCATGGGTTTATTCATTTTTTTCAAGTTAGAAAATGTTTCACCACTGCAAACCAGATTTGCCCGGGTTTTCATTCGATATTGTTTTAGCTGCAAAATGCGGGTTTAATTTGCAGCAGGCAATGCAGGCTACCCTAACTCTTTCAGCACCTGTTCTATGCCTTTCAATGGAATTTTTACCCAGGAAGGACGGCCATTAAACTCATAACCCAGCTCATAAATAGCTTTTTCAAGCAGGTGCATTTGCAATAAAAAAGCCTGTTCGCTCTTGTCAGGGGCAATGAGGGTTGCAGAACCCATTGTGTCAAAATATTGCCGGAGATAGGTTTCCGAAATCATCTTGTACCAATGCTGCGCCGCGTTTTCAATCACCTCATCCGCTACGTCTTTTGTTTCCGCACTGAAATACAGTTTGGCGCTTACGGCATAATGAAATGACCTCAGCATACCGGCGACATCTTTAAGTGGTGAATGTTTTATTTTACGATCGCTGATGGAACTCTCCGGCTCGCCTTCAAAATCGAGAATGATATAATCGCTACCGTTATACAAAACCTGCCCCAGGTGATAGTCGCCGTGAATGCGTGTTCGCAATGAGGTTACCGTTTCCGATTTTATTTTAGCAAAAAACCGGCGGATCACCTCTGCCTGCTGTACAAAATACTCAGCAAGCGTTTTGCCCTTTTCATCCAAGGCATGCATATTTTCCTTTGCCAGCAGCAGGCGACGTTTCAACAGTGATTCAAAATGTGCGAAAAGCCAGTCCCTGTATTCATCCGTGAAGGGCTCAGGAGCAAAGGCAGGATCATCCGTATCACATCCGAGCCCCAGGTGCATTTCCGCAGTTCTTGTGGCGAGGAGGCTGACCTGGTCCAGCACAAACTGGTTGATTTGCCTATTGCCTTCCACCACGCCAAAAATATATTCATTGAGATAGTCACCTGCCAGCGACCAGGCATCTTTGATGCTTTCCACTTTTTCCTGCATCATGCCAAAGGTGATTGGCGGACTATAAGCCTTCTTCCATCCGAAAGTGCCTGCAAAGGCAGGTATATGGGAGTATCCTGCCTTCTCCGTCAGAAAGCTTACCACCTCCACATCCGGATTGGTTTCCCTGAAAAGCTTCCGGTAGATCTTCATAAAATATTTTTCACCAAAGATCAGGGAAGAGTTGCTTTGATCGGCATCGAGTACCCTCGAGGAAATATCTTCTATGAAGTCCGTATCATGGAAGGCTTTGCCTTTTACAAAAAAAAGTGAGCCGTTTGATTGTTTGATTCTGGACGAATGGAAGACATGGTGAAACAACGCTTTTCTGAAGGCTTCGTCATAAATGGCGTCGATCAGCAGCATATCCTTATCATCCATGCGAACGGAACCTATAATGCCTTTAAGGTTGATTTCATCGGCTGGATTAGCCTGCACGAGTGATAATGGCAACAGGTATTGTTCGAGTTTACCGGTTTTGTATTTTGCCTTCAATATCATGAGGTGAAATACACTTCCTGCTCCTTCAGCACCTGCCGGAGCATTTAGCGTCAACAGGCTATCGAGGCACACCGCAATAATGCGTCTGGCTTTTCCGGCAAACCACCGGCAGGAACGTACATAGGCCGGCAGAATATTTTTTTCCAGTTGCTCGGCAGCATGGCTGTCGCGGGGAAAATCAGGCCACGGTTGTGAAAGTTCCAACACAAGGCTTGTATTTGTTAACTGGGTTTCCATAGTGATCTGATTATTCCGGATTGTTCTTCAACTCATTGGCAAGAGAAAGCATACTTCAATTGGACTGTTGCGTGTTACATATTGAATAATGATTTTTGAATATCCATTATTCAATATCCAATAAACATTCTCGAGCTGATGCTTCCTCCATTACAGTTTTTTGTGAATAATTCAAACCTCCTCCATCCTGAACAAATGGCATGGCATCACATAGGGATCGAGTTCCACGTAATTCCATTCGCGATGCCAGGTGTAGGTCGCATCATTGATGAGATCATGCACCACGTAAGCCTGGTAATCGCTTTTCCCGAATCGATCGAGCGGCACCCTGATATAGCCACCTTGCCGGTAATACGGATCCAGGTTGACCACCATCAGCATTGAATTGGTGCCATGATCGTTCTGTTTGAAATAAGCAATCAGTTTATCATTGCCGGTTTCACAAAACTGCAGGTTATTGGTTTGCTGGAGCGCTTCATTCTCAAACCGCGCTTCATTCACAATGCCAATCAGCTCCTTGAGTTTGTTGGTCGCTTCCCAGTCCCACCATTTCACTTCATATTTTTCAGAGTTCAGGTATTCTTCCTTTCCCGGAATCGCATCGTGGACCATCATCTCATACACAGGTCCGTAAAATCCGTAACTGGAGCTGAGTGTGGCTGCCATAAAGAAACGGGTGATGAATTGCGATTCAAGGCCGCTTTGCAGCAGGTATGGATTGATGTCAGGTGTGTTGGGCCAGAAATTAGGACGGAAGTAATCACGCATGCCGGTTTGCGTGAGTTCCTGCATATAGGCCGTAATTTCCTGTTTGGTATTCCGCCATGTGTAGTAGGTATAGGATTGAGAGAATCCCAGTTTGCCAAGCAGCTGCATTACTTTAGGCCGAGTAAAGGCTTCTGCCAGAAACAATACTTCAGGATGTTCTTCCTTAACCTCCCTTATCAGCCATTCCCAGAAGGGAAAAGGTTTTGTATGCGGGTTGTCGACCCGGAAGATCTTAACACCCTGCTCTATCCAGAAATCCACAATACTTTTTAACTCCTTCCAAAGGTTTTCCCAGTCGTCAGTTTCGAAGTTTATCGGTAAAACATCCTGGTATTTTTTAGGCGGATTTTCGGCATACTGCACGGTACCATCCGGTCGCCACGTGAACCATTGCGGATGTTGTTTAACGTAAGGATGGTCAGGGGAGCATTGCAAGGCATAATCAAGAGCGATTTCGATGCCGTGTGATGCAGCTGTTTTCACCAAATGCTGAAATTGCGCCAGGGTTCCGAGCTCCCTGTGAATGGATTTATGTCCTCCGTCTGACGAGCCGATAGCCTGTGGCGAACTACACTCCCTTCCTGGCAACCGTAGCATTATTCTTTCCCTTTCTGTTCGAAACTCAATCGGATGAATAGGCGGAAGGTACAGGACATCAATACCCATTTCTTCCAGCTTCGGCAGCACCATCTCCACATCTTCAAAACTGCCATGCTTTCCTAAGGCAGAAGAGGTTGATCGAGGAAATAATTCATACCATGTGCTGAAGCCTGCTTTTTTACGGTCGGCAAAGACCCGTCCGTTGGCAGGATGTTCGGTGATGATGGAATCGTCAGGATACTTCCTGATCCAATTGGCCACCTGACTGCTCAGCTTTCTTCCACGGCTTTTTTCATACTTACGCTCATCCCGAAACAGGGCAATCGCTTTTGTGATTTCTGTTTTATCCGCCGGCTTCGCTTTCGTCAGCATTTTCTCCAGATGGCTGGCACCGATGAGCAACTCCACCGAGACATGCTGCTTTCCCTTGACGCGCTTTTTCAGATCATGCTGCCACGTCATGGCATGATCTACCCAGGCTTGTATTCTGAAATCCCAAAAGCCCATCGACTCCAGCACAAACTTCCCTTCAATGGTCATTTTCCGTCGCTTCCATCGCAGTGAATAGCCAATGGTCCGTTGCAGCATGCTTATAAGCGATGCGTGCATTTATTTCATCATGGCCGTCCAGAAAAAATATCAGCTTCCAGTGTCACCCTTTCACCGGTAATGCGCTTTATACAATATCTACCACCATCTGTTCAGGCGTTAGGTTTTTCAATGTTTACACGTAGTTTTCCTTGCATGAGCTGCGAATAAAAATGAAAGTAAATAATTTAGTGAAGATGGTGTTGCAATAATAGATATTTTACGTTGACACAGCTTCCTAATTTTTTTGCGGAAGCCGTTGCCTGCTGATAATTGAGCGGACCTGTCTTGTTAACTATCTTCCAGATAATCGAGATCTTTACCGTAGGTTTCGGTTGTTCGCCACAAGGCGATAAAAGCAAGGAGCAATACCACGATGCCCACCGAAATCGCCGCAGTAATGATGCTGCCCGAATAACCTTCCAGCCACAAGAAAGCCGCTGTCATAGGAACTACAGCACCGCGAACAAAATTGGGTGTGGTGGTGGTGACGGTAGCCCGGATGTTGGTACCAAATGCTTCTGACGCCACCGTCATAAATACCGACCAATATCCATTTGCAATACCAAAGATGAAGGCAAAAAAGTAAAACATTGGAACAGAGATGCCGGAAAGCGTTACATACAGGAACACACAAAGCGTATCTGCCAGCAGGAAGTATAGAAGCGCCTTTTTACGGCTGTTGAGATATTGGCTGAGCAATCCGCAAAACAAGGCGCCTGATGCAGCACCGGCATAGTGATACATGATGGTGTTGGCACCGGTGACAATTGTTTTTCCGGTAGCCGGATCAATGCCGATGCCTAATGCCTGTGCATATTCAGGCCCGAATGTGATGAGGATGCCTATCACAAACCAGATAGGTATGCCGATCAATATTCCTTTCAGGTATTTGGAAAATCTTTTCCTGTGGGTAAACAGGCTCAGGAAATTCCCTCTCACCACCGTTTCTCTTTTCAACTGATGAAACATACCGGATTCATAGGCGCTGATTCTTAATATCAACAGCGCGATACCCAAACCGCCTCCGATATAATATGCCATTCTCCAGTCGAATAATTTAGCCACCAGTCCACCCACCACGGCACCAAATATTCCGAATGCCGCCACGATGGTGGTACCATAGCCGCGTCGTTCTTTGGTCATTACTTCCGCAACTAATGTAATTCCTGCACCCAGCTCTCCCGCCAGGCCAACACCCGCCAAAAACCGGTAAAAAGCATACATCTCCAAGGTATGGACAGTGCCATTCAGTATATTGGCCACCGAATACAGGATGATGGATCCGAACAGCACGGAGAGCCGGCCGCGCTTATCTCCCAATATTCCCCATAGAATACCGCCGATGAGCATGCCGGCCATCTGGCAGTTGAGCAAGTATGCGCCGATATCGAGTAATTGTTTGTCTTCTGTATAACCCAGGGCGATCAGACTCGGCCGCCGGACGATACCAAACAAAAGCAAATCATATATATCTACAAAGTAACCGAGCGCCGCAATAATTACAGCCATGTTCAGCACATTGGTGGAAAGCGTTTTCTTATGTTCCATAGTTGATTTTGCTGCGGATAAACACGGATTTGTCAACGGAGAATTCCCGCTCCGCCCCGACCGTCTCATTTGGTTGTCGCATTGATTTCTCTAAAAAAGCGATAAGCAGTCCTCACAATTATTTCGCATGGTGTTAAACCTTTTATGTTTTGAAATGAATAACGTGGGATAAATATAAAGCATGATTGCATCCAAAGAAGTAGAATCAGCAATATTACCCAACAAATCATTTCACAACCATTCCTCCGCTGGCGAAAGATCCACCACTGCTAACAGAAAAAATCGAATCAATAATTGTTATTGGCCAAGCGTGAAGCGGATCGTCACGCCACCATCGGTATAACGAATAGGATAGGAATTGGAGATCTTCGGAATGGTATAGCGTTTATTGAAAAACAACCGTACGCTGAGCCTGTTATTGACTACATAGTCGAATGTCGGAGAGAAAGCGAGCGTTTCAATACCAGCGGTGGCCTGCGATGGTGTTTCCTGGTTCAGTTTCTGGCTGAGTGTGATATTATCACCATAGGAGACATTCATCAGGAAGGTGATGTCATTCTTTAATCGTTTCTTTTTGCCATCTATCTTAAAAGGTAATGTGGCATTGCGGAATTTATAGCCGAGTCCAACGGTGATTTCCTGTGTTCTTGACTCCGTTAACTGATAATCAAGAAAACTGAAAGAAAGATTACGTCCTCTTTTATACTCAAATTTGGTGGTGAGTGAATTTTTCCACGTCATATCGATACCGATGAGCGGGGAAAATGCTTCGGTGATGGAAATTGCGGGAATGTCATAAAAGGATATGAAATTTCCTGATAAGGAATCGATCTTGGAAGGGAAAGCCACTTCATTACCTGTAGCGCCCACAAAATCAAGTGATGAGGAGAAGGAAGCAATCGAAAGATTAGAGTTATAGGCATGACTGATATTCACCGAGCTCCATATCTTTTTTGCCCATGGAATTTTGGTGAGGCCATTGTAAGTCACACGCCAGTTGGGCAAAGGAAATTTGTTCAGCGGCAGCCCCAGTGAAATGGATGCCGGATCTTTTCCTCCATAGGCTGCCAGGAAAGCCGGAATGAGCACGTCTGTTGAAAACGGCCCGTAGCCTTTTTCATAATTGGGTAATGAATCACTGAAGGTGCCGATAGAGTTGGGATTCACTTCTCCAAGTCTCTTGGAGATTGTTTCGCGGTATTTGGCAAACTCCACAAATGTTTCTGAAAAGTCGTTTGGCTTTAACGGAACAAAGCTTGTTTTAATAGGAATATAGGATGAAGTATAGGTGCCAAACTCTACCCGGCTGAGGTGTTGAAAATCAGCATTGGAAGAAGGTCGCTTGAAATATTCTGAAATATTATCCGAGTTGGTACGGCTGAAATTAAGATCAATCAACAAATCCTTGAATGGTTCGAGGGTGGCTTTCATGCTTGTGTTGCGGTTGGAATTCTGCACAAACATATAGTTGAGTGTGGTATCAGACGATATCCATCCGGCCTGCGCCTTTTTGTTCATCCATACTGAATCGGGCTGGTAGCCGAAAATAAAGCCCCAGCCTGGTGCACTCTGACTAAAATCCTGACCGATGAACCTGGGCTTAAACAGGTAGCCGGGTAATACGGTGTTATGATTCTCAGTATAGTTGAGCGAAACACGTTTCAACATCAGTGGAATGCGGATGGCATAGGCTTCCATGCCAATAGGTTTCGTCTTTTTATCATTAGATTTCTTGGGATCAGCAACGGCTTTATCACCAGCCTCTTCTTCCTCCTCCTTATTCTTAGAGGTTTTACTGCCGGGTGCTTTTTTCCGGTTGGGTATGGCTGCATTGGTGTCGTACCGTTTCAGAAATTTCGATTTGTTGTAGAGGTTTCTGAAATTCATCTCCCCATTAAAACTGAGGTTTTGCGTGTTGGAAATCGTATTGCCCAGCGAACTGGGAATGATACGGTTCGTAGCACTGTCAAGCACCAAGGGCGCCGTCAGCCACGTATAGTTGGTGCCATAACGGCCGGTGAGTTGTGTCCAGTCGAGGAATGGAATCTTGTTTAGGGGTACCGTATAATTGACATTCGTGTTATGTGTGTAATTCGTTGTTCTGCCAAAGTCTTTTATATTCTTAAATATAGAATCCTTCTTCTCTTTGGTATCGATCAATCCCTGCGGTTCATCAATGCGTGTATTGGCCAAGGCATTGAAATCAAGATTCAGGCCTTTAGAAAGATCCAGCTTCAATCCTTCCGCCCTGTCCCAGGTGAAGTATTTATTGTATGTAGGAATAATGATTTCATCCTGTGCAATAGGGCGCAGCACGGTTTCATTAAACTGCCGGTCCATGGCCGTGCGAAACGTGAGGTTGGTCGGCAAAAAATTAAGGTTGAAGTCGCGGATCACCTTCAGGTATTTATTCTTTGAAGGAATCATCTTTTCAAAAGGCATGATATATCTTGACTTTCCGGGGAATGCATAACCCAATTCACCGTGGTGTTGTTTGGTGATATCAGATTGGATGATAGGGCTGTGCAACAATGTGCGCGTGTAGGCATAGGTTAAGTTGAGGTTTTCCGGTGAATAGACCTTCAGCTTGCTATTGGCGTTTTTGCCCATGCTGACTTTCCTGACATTGGAGAAATTAAGACTACCGATGGATCGGTAGGTCTGCGCATCTTTGCGCACCTGTGATTTCTGGGCCGGGTCGGAAATCAGCGCCAGCTTTTCTTTCAGCAGTATATCATGATCGTAAGGATCGTACTGCGGATTGCTGTTGGCTTTGGAAATTCCGGCATACATCGGTAACCTGATGCCGGCATTTTTCGGAAAGAACTTACCAAGCTCCAGCGTGGTAGCAGCATCATATGCAGTGTAGTCATCTTTGAAACGGTCATTCAGTTTTTGCTCGAGCTGACCATAGCCGATAGTATGCATGGAACCGGACAGCGTGACCGTTCCGAAATCGGCGAGCCGGATATCTGCGCGGGCAATGGCAGCATAGCCTCCATTTTCATCAAATCCCGCAAGGCGTAATTCATCAAACCAGATTTCTGCGCAAACCGGATTGCCGTTATCATCAGGGGTACCATTCTTAGGGTTGCGCACGCCGAGCATGGCTGTTGCGACAATGCCCAAATCGGGATTACCGACCACGGTTATTTTCTTTCCGTTCGCGAGCTCTACCACATATGGCACCGTGATGGGAATGCCTGCAAAATTCCGGGCTTGTTTGGCATCGATCATATCCTGCAGCGAGATATCAAAGTTGTTGGAATCTGGCCAGATGTTGGCGGCCGACTGATTTCCTTCCGTTGAAATAATCAGTGGCACTTCATATTCATAATAGTTGCTGGTAAAATCGCTGCCCAGCCGGAGCCAGGCTGTAATGCCCCCATTCTGCAGCGGGTCGTTGCCGGCGACAGATTCTGCATGCACAAACATCTTCAGGTTCTGATACTGCCGAAGATCGAGGTTGATATTTTTATAAACCGCCCGGGAATCGCCGTTGCGCAGGTTACAAACCTGCAGGGATAGTGATTGCTCATTCTGATAAATGGTGTTCACCTGGCCGACGATCTGCTCACGCTGAATACCGGGAGGCAGCACATAATTGAAAGGCAGCTTGCTGGAATTTTCTTCAAGGCTCACGGAAGTAAGATTGAAGAAAGTGTTTCCGGAGTTATCACCAGGAATATATTCACCGGGCTGTTCCAGCGAGAACAAGTATTTCCTCCATTGGTTACGGATGAGTTCCATGCGCGCAAAACGCATGATGACGGTGGTGTCGAAACCGGTCATGTACATCCTGATGAAACGGATGGATTTAAAGTCAGGGATGCTGCCCACCTTTTTATTGTATTCGTTGATGGGAATCTTGATCTGGTACCATCTTTCCTGGCCGGGGCTGTATCCATCCAAGGCAGGCACATCATAGGTAACCATGTCCGTAATGAAGTTTTGCCCGATGAGGGAGAGAGACTGCGGACTGATATGCACTTTGTACTGGAAGTATTCTTCATTCTCCGTAATGGTATTGTCGCGGTTCAGGTCTTCCGTTTCCGGTTCATTAGTGGCGGCAAAAGAAACAGCCTGGTTACCGCTGGAGATGGGTGAGTTTCCTTCGGAATTATTGTATTTCGCATACCGGTCAAGAATTCCAGTCTGCGCATCAGTATAAAATGGATCATCATAATAACGGTAGTCATCATTGGAGGGATCGGTAACGGCGGCATTGTACACCGCTGATCCAACTCCGTAAATACTGCCAAGGGCATCAATATAAGCTTTGAAAAAACGCTGTTCATCTACCGTACGGTTACCGTCAAATCCTATATCCTGGTATTGCCTTGCATTGGGATCATTATCGAATGACCGGGTGACAGGCGGCACCTTCGGTGTGTATGCCCATTTGCTTTTACTTTCAATCGTAGTATCGCCGGTGGGTGACAATCCGTTTTCGTACTGAAACTTCGAATCCTTTAATACGTCTTCAGATATATTGCCAAGGTTGATGTAAAGATCGCCTCCATCATTGGCCACATTCAGAAAAGGATCAAGCACCCAGAATTGAATGTATTCGATATTGGCTTCTTCAAAATCCGTTTGATCGATCGCTCTTTGGATGCCGCCCCATCTTCTTTCAGGATCAGGCAATAGGATATCTCCGTTTGCATCAACGGTCAGCTGTTGTCCAAGGCTGTCTGTATCAAAATTGTATGGGCCGCGTTTGCCCGGTTCAAAACGAATATCGAAGGTGTTCTCATTCTGGTTGAATGGCTGGTTGCTGTTGTCTTGCTGCGGGAAAATCTCAATGGACTGCACGGGCCGAGAATAAAAGTTATTCTGTTCAATGCCTACGCCTTTGATACCGGCGGGAGCCCGAGTTCCCCAGAAAAACGGATCGATATTGTACCAGGAAAACTTCGCCCTGTTGAATCCATAGCTCAGGTCGTTGATGCGGGTACCTTCAGGAAAGAGGCCGCCCTGTGGATCTTGCGGGGTGCTGGCCAGCGACCAGCTTGCAAACGGAAAGCGCAAATCATAAGAGGTCTG
>JBGAWA010000108.1:0-12906 GCA_044227805.1 Chitinophagales bacterium
CGGAGAAGGTCGAATTTCTCGGTTATGAAACTATGGAAACTACCGCAGTGGTAACTAAGTACAGGAAACAAAAAGCGAAAGAGAAGGAAATCTTTCAGCTTGTGCTGGACAAGACGCCCTTCTATGCAGAAAGCGGCGGACAGGTCGGCGATCATGGAAAATTATTTTTTGGGGAAGAAGTGCTTGACGTACTGGATACCAGGAAGGAAAATGAACTCATTATTCATTTTGTCAACCGTTTCCCGGCTTCATTCGAAGGGGTCGTTACTGCTAAGGTGGAACGTGATACACGATGCGATACCATGAATAATCATACCGCCACCCATTTGTTGCATGCTGCATTACGAAAAATTCTTGGCAATCATGTTCAGCAGAAGGGATCGTTGGTGGCACCTGATCACCTGCGTTTTGATTTTTCTCATTTCGCTAAAGTGTCTAAGGAAGAATTGGAGGCAATGGAGAAATTGGTGAATCAGAAAATACGGGAGAATATTCAGCGTGAAGTGGAAGTAATGCCCGTTGAAGAGGCCCTGAAGACCGGCGCGATGGCGCTCTTTGGCGAGAAATATGGAGACTTCGTTCGTGTTGTTACTTTTGACAAAGAATTTTCGAGAGAATTATGCGGTGGTACGCATGTGCCATCAACAGGTGTGATCGGATACTTTAAGATTATTGCTGAAGGCGCAGTTGCCGCCGGCGTAAGGCGCATAGAAGCGGTGACCGGAAAAGTTGCGGAAGCAATGATCCGTGACGCATTCAAACGGCTGGAAACAATTGGATCATTGCTGGGAAATGTAAAGGATGCAGAGAAAAGCATACAGCAACTGTTGGATGATCAGGCTCAATTAAGAAAGCAAGTGGAAGCATTCACGGGCTTACAGGTGATGCAGGTTAAAGAAGCCTTAAAAGCCGGAGTCGAAAATATTGGCGGCATACACTTCATTGGGGCCGTCACTCCATTACATTCCATAGAGGCTTTAAAGAAACTGGCCTATGACCTGCGCAATGAAATGGAAAATTTCGTTGGGGTGCTGGGCACTGAAATAGCAGGGAAAGCGCACCTTGTTATAATAATCTCTGATAATCTTGTTGATGGGAAAGGACTTGATGCCGGAAAAATGATCAGGGTAATCAGCAAAGAGATCAGTGGAGGAGGTGGCGGGCAGAAATTTTTTGCAACAGCAGGCGGCACTAATCCATCCGGAATTAATAAAGCAATAGATAATTCAAGGGAATTGCTGAAATCTGCGGTAGGTTAATGCGTGGCTTTATATCCGTACTGTCCCAACTTTATATCATTGCACCTTTTTGCCCGCAAACGTCATCTGTGTATTATCATAAAACTGCGGAGGATCATAGGAACCGCTGATAGCTTCTGTAAAGAGATATAAACTGTCTCCTTTAAAATTACCTTCAATATTATGGTTGAATTCATTGAATGTAAAGTAACCGGCAGAATCCACTGCAATGGCAGGAGCATCACTGCCGTGAATACTGATTAAGCCGACTCCCTCATCTGTAATGGTAACGGAATAGGCATATGCGGTATCAATTTTATACACTCCAATATCATTAACGCCTGCACTGTGTTTGTTCACCCATCCATCGTAAGTGCCTGCATATTTAATGGTATCTTCCGGAGTTGGAGGCGGCACCACAATGGGCGGTGTGTCTTTCTTGCATGATGCAAATGCAAGCAGCAGGCTAAAGAAGAGAAATGGTAATCTTTTGTTTTTCACAGCGGGGCAAAAATAGGATAAATTCCGTTTCAAAAACACGATAAGAAAATGATAGCTTACCGGGAACTTGATCTTGCTGTCGTATTGCCAACTGACGGAGAAATGATTATGGATGGCTGGAATGACTGAAATCCGATGCTACACTGTGGAAAACAGATATGCCGGAATTCATGCAAGTAACCTAACTTGAGCAAATCAACCAACACGCGTTTATGACCCGGCAAGTGATATTGATTTTTTCATTCTTCATCGCTGCTCAGTCTTTGTCAGGGCAGGATTTATTGAGTTATGGCGGCGGAACATTTGGCGCAGGTACAACATTATTCCGCGACTACCAGGCGGCTGGGATTAACCCTGCTAACCTCGGCATTTTTGGAAATGAGACACAAATGACATTTGCCTTCTTTGACGCCACCGGCGTAGTATTTTCCAATGCATTGACGAAAACAGATCTTGTTCAATCTATTCTTAAAGGAAAAAAACTTACCGATGAAGAAAAAAATTCAATTGCGCAGTTATTTGCGGAAGACGGCCTTTCATTTAAAAGTGAAATGATGCCTGTCGGATTCGCCGTTCAGGTTCCAAAAGTCGGAGGATTTTCTTTTACGTGGCGAGAGAAACTGTCGGGCGATGCCATCCTGAATAAGGCCTTCGCAGACCTGGTATTTAACGGTATTCATTCTTCTTATATCGACAGCATCATTTACGATGCAAGCGGTTACCTGGTGGGAATTACGGATACGCTCTTGCCTTACTCAAAGTATTTTGACGGATCTTCCATGCAGTTCAGCTGGACCCGCAATTTTAATATCAGCTATGGCAGAAAATTATTCGACCTCGAAGGCATCAGCATCTATGGCGGCGCCGGTATCAATTTCCTGCTGGGTAATGCCATAACAGATATAAGCTATGCAGATAATGTAGCCGAAGGTTTTGCCGCTTATTCTTCTGTTTTTGATATTGATTTCGCCAACGTTACCAATCCGCAACTGGATCTGAAGGGCAACCTGTATCCTGTTGGCAGAGGATTCGCCGTGGATGTGGGTGGAACGATTGCTATCAAGGACAAAATTTTTGCAGGAATCTCTGTTACCAATGTAGGGTCTATGAAATGGAAAGGAAACCTGGTTTCACTCAACGATGGCATCCTCGACAGTGTTGTGAATTTTGTAGGCGTCAATTCGGCAGATATTTATTCTGATATCTCAGGACTGTTAAACGCAGGTGGCTTATTCAGCTGGACGCCAGAATCTGAAATCACCCAAACATTACCGGCGTTATTGCGTATCGGTGGTGCCATAAGGCCTTTGGCACAACTGGAAATTGGCTTGGATATCATACAACCGATGAATAAAAATCCGGGCAGTATCCAAAATACACAGATCGCAACACTGGTTAGTTTTAATCCAATCAGAGCTGTTAAGCTCACCACCGGTTTCATGGGCGGTGGAATCGCGAACTTCGATATTCCATTAGGTGTATCTTTCAGCTTTACTCCTGAACAGGCTTGGCAAATCAGTTTGGGAACGAGGGATATCGTTTCCTTCTTTAGGCAAAATACGCCAACACTGTCACTCAGTGTTTCATTTTTAAGGTTTAGTATGTAGTATTCATAACAGCACGTTGTCAATAGTCCGTTAGTGATCTGCTTTTAAAGCAATGAACACATTACAGGTAGATTTAACCCACATTTTGCAATTCAAAACGGCGCCGGGTTTAACCCCGACATAGAACTGCTTAGGGTTTGCGAAACATTTCTTTTCTTGAAAAAGATGAGCAAACCCTTAGCAGTTCTCAGTCGTAGCGAAGCGGGATTTTTTCTACTGAAAAATCCGGGTTTAATGATGAATAATTGCTGTTGTACCTTCTGCTGCTTGCCCCAGGGCGGTTACCCGCATTGTCAATCCTTTCAGCCGGTTTTATATCTTTGCCGCTTGCTTTAACTGGGTTAAGACTCTTGAGCCCTTTTTTGGAGTTCAAATCAGAAAGGCCTTAATTTGAAATGTGGTATAAAGAATTAAGGAAGAGCAGACCGAAAACAGTTTCGGGATAAAGTGGAGGCAACAGTTAACGCTTTTTTGGTTGAAGCCTGATGCAATAAGTGCTTCCTGCTGTTACAGGGGTAAATGTTTGTCGAATTAATTTGAATCAAAATAATAGAAAATGAAAAAGCAATTTTTGATACTGCTGGTGATAACAGGTTCCTTCTTATCCTGCCAGTCCACCACAAAAGGTGGCATGACGGTGAAGGGAGAGTTGAAGAATCTTCCGGCAGACTCCAGGGTATTCCTGGAAGAGTTGACTTATTCCACGAGAAATGCGGTTGATACATCGGCAGTAGATGCGAAGGGTAAATTTTCATTGACGACTACCGTAAAGAATGCTGGCCTTTACCAGTTACGTATTGGTGAACAGCGGGCTATTTTC
Organism: Chitinophagales bacterium; assembly: GCA_044227805.1. Taxonomy (GTDB): domain Bacteria; phylum Bacteroidota; class Bacteroidia; order Chitinophagales; family UBA10324; genus JACCZZ01. The sequence continues at coordinate 4,167 of JBGAWA010000108.1, forward strand.
CTGGTGTTGGATGAAAAGACAGGAACGGTAGAGGTGCAGGCGGATACAGCGGATATCAGCAATTTCACCTATAAGGTGAAGGGCTCGCCGGCTACTGATCAACTGCGCGAATTCATCAGGAACACAAAGATTTTAGGGGAGGCATTTGGCACAGCCATGAATGATTATAATCAGCATGTGAACAGTGTAACACCTGATTCCATCCGAAAAATTTATGAAGGACAGGTGATGAAGGCAGACAGCAATTTCCGGAAATATGCCTATGCTTATATTGATACCGTGAAGAATCCCATTATCGGTGTCTTCGCGGCCAGCAATCTGAACTATGATAATGATGCAGCGGCGATTGATAAGCTGGCTGACAGACTAAATAAGGATAACGGTCAGTTGCCATTCGTACAAGATTATATGAAAGTGGTGACGGATCAAAAAAATCAGCTGAAGCAGCAAAGCAGCGGACCGGTATTTCAGAAGGGCAGTGAAGTGCCTGACATCGCCTTACAGGATTTCAACGGGAAGGTTATCAAACTATCATCGCTCAGAGGGCAGGTGGTGTTGCTTGATTTCTGGGCTTCGTGGTGCGGTCCTTGCCGGAAAGAAAATCCCAATGTGGTGAAAGCGTATGAAGCTTATAAGAGCAAGGGATTTACTATTTACAGTGTTTCACTGGATACCGATAAGGATAAGTGGGTGGCAGGCATTAAAAAAGATCAGTTGATGTGGCCTTATCATGTAAGTGACCTGAAGGGATGGCAATCGGCTGTTTGTGAGTCTTATGGCGTACGTTCCATTCCGCAGAGTTTCTTGCTGGATAAAGATGGAAAAATCATTGCCACCAACCTGCGGGGCGATGCTTTGATGAATACACTGCAAACAGTTTTTCAATAGGGTTGCCAGCGAGGAATAATTACCGGAACGGTAAGCAGGTATCAGTATTCAAATTTTCCATGTTCGCTTGCTATCGTTAATCGTTTTCCATCTGATGGTTCACAGTAGCCAATAATGCGTGCGTCAATTTCAAACAAAGCGGCAATGTCAATTAGTGATGCAGCATTTTTTTCCTCCGTATAGATCTCCATCCGGTGCCCCATATTAAACACCCTGTACATATCCTGCCATGGCGTGGCTGATTCCTGTTGAATAAGTTTAAACACCGGCGGAACAGGGAACAAGTTGTCTTTAATAATGTGCAACTTATCGGTATAGTGCAATATCTTTTGCTGGCCGCCACCACTGCAGTGAATCATCCCGTGTATCGCTCCGGAAAAATGTTCCAGCATTTTATGAATAACAGGAAGATAGGTTCGTGTAGGAGAGAGCAGCAGTTTTCCGACATTCAGGTTGGCGTCTTCAAAACTGTCTGTCACTTTCTTCGATCCTGAATAAATCAGATCAGCGCGCACGTTATCGTCAAAGGTCTCAGGGTACTTTCCATAATAGGAGTGATCGAGTACATCATGACGGGCGGCAGTAAGTCCATTGCTTCCTATACCGCTATTATAAGTCGATTCATACGTTGCTTTACCAAAGGAAGCGAGGCCAATGATAACATCACCTGCTGGAATTTCGTTTTTGATCACCCGTTCCCGCAGCATCCTGCAACTGATAGTAGAATCAACTGAAACGGTTTTCACAATATCACCCAAATCTGCAGTCTCACCGCCCATATAATGAATCTCAATACCATGAGACTGCATCAGCTGCATAAATTCAGCGGTGCCTGCAATGATTTCTGCCAGCACAGCAGCAGGTACGAGGTGTTTATTCCTGTTAATGATTGAAGAAAAGAGAAATGGTCCGGTAGCGCCTGCACAGATCAGGTCATCAGTATTCATGACAATCGAATCCTGTGCGATGCCTCTCCAGACGGAGACATCGCCCGTTTCTTTCCAGTAGAGGTAGGCGAGAGAAGATTTGGTGCCGGCACCATCCGCATGCACTATGCTGCACCAATATGGGTCGTTAGAAAAATGGTCCGGAAAAATTTTACAGAATGCATGGGGGAATAGTCCTTTGTCGAGTCCGGAAATGGCTGCATACACGTCTTCTTTAGAAGCCGACACGCCACGCTGATTGTACTTTAATTCTTTTGAACTCATGCGCTATTAAAAATGAAAACAGGAGCAAACGCCAATACCATTCATCACCTAATCAAAATGATGCCTTGTGCAGCTATTGATGCAGCCAATAGCTGAATAATTTCAGCTATAAATATTTAAAATCCTTACCAGGAAAGCAGGCATCATCACCAAGTTGTTCTTCAATACGCAACAACTGATTGTATTTGGCGATACGATCTGAACGGGAAGCGGAACCGGTTTTTATCTGGCCGCAGTTAAGAGCAACGGCAAGGTCCGCAATGGTAGTGTCTTCCGTTTCACCTGACCGATGGCTCATCACACTTGTGTAAGCACTGCGATGCGCCATCTCCACTGCATTAATTGTTTCGGAAAGAGTACCAATCTGGTTCACTTTTACCAGTATGGAATTGGCAACTTTCTCATCAATGCCCTGTTGCAGCCGCTTTACATTGGTTACAAACAGATCATCACCCACAAGCTGTACTTTATCACCTACCGCCGCCGTTAATTTTTTCCATCCTGCCCAGTCATCTTCCGCTAATCCATCTTCCAGTGAAATGATCGGATACTTTTTAATCCATTTTTTCCAAAACTCCACCATCTCATCAGAACTCAGTGCCCGTCCATCGGATTTATGAAAGACATACTTCTTTTTCTTGGAATCCCACATTTCTGAAACGGCAGGATCCATGGCAATCCAGATGTCTTTCCCGGGTTTGTATCCGGCTTCTTCAATGGCTTTTAGCACGGTTTCTATCGCTTCCTCATTCGATTGAATGTTGGGCGCAAAGCCACCTTCATCACCGACATTGGTAGAATAGCCTTTTTTTCTCAGGACATTTTTTAACTGGTGAAATACTTCCACTCCCATACGCAATGCTTCGCTGAAACTGCCCGCACCCAATGGCATGATCATGAATTCCTGGAAATCAATTTTATTGTCGGCATGTGCACCACCATTCAGGATGTTCATCATCGGAACAGGAAGCGTGCGGGCATTAACGCCACCGACATAGCGATACAACGGCATGCCCAATTCATTGGCTGCGGCTTTGGCAGCGGCAAGAGAAACAGCCAGTATTGCATTGGCACCCAAATTTGATTTGTTATCCGTGCCATCTGCACCCAGCATGATTCTGTCAATCATCTGTTGTTCGAATACACTGACACCCATCAGTTCTGTAGCAATTATTTTATTGATATTGTTTACCGCCTGGAAAACACCTTTCCCGCCATAAACTTTTTTGTCGCCGTCGCGTATCTCCACGGCTTCATGTTTTCCGGTGGAAGCTCCTGATGGCACAGCCGCCCTGCCCATGATGCCGGTTTCGGTAATTACTTCTGCTTCAACGGTTGGATTACCCCTGGAATCCAGGATCTGCCGGGCATTAATCTGAATGATGACTGACATGTGTAAGGTTATTTATGATTTGAATGGTGAATGATCTAATTCCGGGTGCCAAAATTAACCCTGAAAGAGGAAAGTGGCTAATGATGGAAGCATTATTTTTTCAAGCATGCTTCAACCGGACTGATTGTATAAACCAAGGGATATTGCAGGAACAGCAACTGCCGGTATACTATTTTGAAAGGGAGTGAGCTGGGCAGAATTTGCAAATTTGAGTTGCACTGACAAAAGATAAACGCGTATTGTCAGTTTTTCTTCCAGTGAAATTCAATGCCCTTGTCATCTATGTAAGTAAACCATCTGTCACTCAGTTGGCGGATGGTAAAGAAAATCTGTTTGATTTCTTTTGACACATCCTGCCCTTCGTATTGGGTATAGATAACAATAAAATCATCACTGTGGTCGGCAAAGGCATAGGTGCCAAAGGAATATAAAGTATTTGCTTTGAAATAGCTCAGGCTCTTTGAATCCCTGTTTGCCTGTACATATAAAGTCTGGCCGGCGTATTGTGAAGTGACATCATTTCCATTTGCATCGATTACCTGGTCAATTTGCCAGTTACCGGCAAGCCTTTCATCTCTCGTCATCAGGGTAAAAAACGGACCTTCCGGATATTGAAAGCAACTGCTGAAGGAGAAAAGCAAAAGCCCAAAAAGAATGATTCTTACAGGTAGTGAATATCCTTTCATAACTCGAAATTTATCAGAAACCATCAGGTGAACAGTAGATTTTGCGTGTGTAAAGATAACTTTTTACCCGGATTTTTTCAATTCGAAATCCCACTGTACTATGAGTTAGCGCTGCCAAGTGTTTGCTCATTCTTTCAACAAAGGAAATGTTTCACAAACCTTAAGCGGCGCTGCATCTTGGTTAAATCCCTTGCTGTATTGTGCTGTGAAATGCAGGGTTAACTAACAGGATTCCAAAAAAAAAGGAAGCGAAAGGCTTCCTTTTCAAAAATGATCGGTTGTGTTAATCCCAGTTTTTTACCTGAAATGGCTTCGCTTCCTGTACATTCATAATCTTATGTGACATAGGGTCTGTTCCTACGAGGTTAATGAACGCTACAATTTTCAGATTGTTTACATTGTATCCTGCAATGCTCCCGCTTTTCGTAATAACGTATTCTCCGCCCGGAACCATTTTAGCTGCTGGTATGGCATCACCAAGATTATCAGTCAATGCGGTGCGAACCACATTATTATGTGCCCATCCAATAATTGGGTCACCCTGTCCAACCAAAGGAGAATTCGGATCCAGTGAACCATCATCATAATAATTAGCTTGCGGATATCCCGTTACAGCACTTTCAGTCAGGTAAATGGTAACACGGTAATCGCCAGACAAGGTTGTATTAAAACCGCAATGCACGGTAACATTAAGGTTGCCTGACTGCACATAAGAAGTCATAGCCAATCCGCAGGCTGGCGTGCCTGTCATAATCATGTTGGCTGCACCTTCCCAATAATTGCGGTCCATCATAAGCTGCCCGCTATAGGGCTGACGGTTAACAAGTCCACTCGGAAAGCTCGAGACACCACCTAAAATCCCATCCAGTGTGGCAAATACTGCGTTTTGCATAGGATCACCTTCATGAACCGATGCGCCGATAACTTTTCCAGGATTGTGGAGCACCAGATCATCAAGAATCAATGCACCATCCGGGCAATAGCCGCACCATGTACCTGTGAATTCTTCCACCAATACTTTTTGTGAAAAAGAAGCAGGAACTGCAGAGATACCTGATCCGCCACCCGTTCCGCCCGTTCCACCGGTACCGCCTGTCCCACCTGTTCCGCCGGTGCTACCATTATTTGTATTGTCAACCACAACAGGTGTTGGATTCTGGTATTCTTTTGTACAGGAAACAGCAGTAAAAGCAATGGCAACAATAATTGCGAAGAAGTTTTTCATGAGGAACCGGTTAGTGATGAATTATTTGGGAAATCAAATTTATTAAAACTTTTCAAATTGCCGTAAAATCTTTATAAATCAACAATCCCCGGCTATCTATTTAAAAATCTAAATACCACTATATTGAGAGAATTACTATTCCAGCATCAAGTTACGATGGATAGCAAGATCTATTGGTGGCTCCGCATTACCTTGTCCTTAATCTCTTCCACCACTTCCGGATTCAGCAAAGTGGAGATATCGCCCACTTGTTCAGGATGACCTTCCGCGATCTTCCGCAGGATCCGTCGCATTATTTTTCCGCTCCTGGTTTTAGGCAATCCGGTCACAATAAAAATCTTGTCCGGTTTGGCTATTGGACCGAGCGTTGCTGACACGGTTTGTATTATCTCCTTCCATAAATTTTGCTCGGTGGTTTCCATTTTCCGGCAGATAACGAATGCAACAATAGCTTCACCCTTGATTTCATGTGGTACTGGCACCACTGCGCTTTCTACCACTTTGGGATGTTCATTGATTGCGTTTTCCACTTCGGCAGTTCCTATCCGGTGACCGCTAACCTTAATCACATCATCTACCCTGCCGGTAATTCGGTAATGCCCGTCCGAATCTCTGCGACAGCCATCACCCGTAAAATACATTCCCGGGTAGGTACTGAAATAAATTTGTCTGAACCGTTCATGGTCTTTGTACACCGTGCGTGCCTGTGCCGGCCATGAACGACGGATACAGAGATTGCCTTCAGTCACCAAATCCTGCAGCAGGCTGCCATTGGCATCAACGATGGCGGGTTCAATTCCCGGAAACGGCAAGGTCGCAAAAGAAGGTTTAGCAGGAGTGATTCCCGCAAGTGGTGAAATAAGGATGCCACCTGTTTCAGTTTGCCACCATGTATCCACAATGGGACAGTTTTCGCGACCGATGTTCTTATGGTACCATTCCCATGCTTCTTCATTGATGGGTTCGCCCACGGTGCCCAATACTCTTAATGAACTAAAATCCGCCGATCGGAGGTGATCCAATCCCTGCGCTTCAAATGAACGGATGGCGGTGGGGGCAGTATAAAAAATATTCACCCGGTATTTCTGAATGATCTGCCACCACCTGCTCCAATCCGGAAAGGAGGGTATGCCTTCGTACATCACGGTAGTGGCTCCATTTAGTAATGGGCCATACACTACGTAACTGTGCCCGGTAATCCATCCGATATCCGCCGTACACCAGAAGACGTCATTCTTTTCATATTGAAAAATATTGAGGAAGGTGAAACCGACATAAACCATGTAACCTGCAGTGGTATGCACTACACCTTTCGGCTTACCCGTAGAACCTGAAGTATATAAAATGAATAACGGATCTTCTGCGTCCATCACTTCTGCGTTATGCTGTTCACTGGCTTCCATCATGAGCTCATCCCAAAACAGATCACGACCCAGCACAACAGCAATATCAAATTGAGCATGATTAAAGATGATGACATTTTTGATGCTCGGTGTATCCTTCATCGCTTCATCGGCCATTTGCTTCAGGTAAATAGGTTTATCACCACGGTAAAAGCCATCAGCGGTAATCAGCAGTTTGCATTCAGCATCTTGTATTCTTCCCGATAGGGAAGCGGCGGAAAAACCACCGAAGACAATTGAGTGGACTGCGCCGACACGTGTGCAGGCGAGCATAGCAATGGTTAATTCCGGAATCATGGGAAGATAGAGGCAAACCACATCGCCCTTCTGAATGCCTAATTGCTGTAAGACATTGGCAAACCTGCAAACCTGCGCATGCAGTTCGCGATAGGTAATGGTTCTCGCTTGTCCGCCTGGATGATTAGGTTCCCAGCAGATGGCTACCGTATCTCCGGAGGATTTTAAATGCACATCCAGACAATTTTCTGACAGATTCAGCTTGCCCCCTTCAAACCATTTATAGTCCACCTTTTCAAAACCACCGGAATGCACCTTTTTCCATTTTTCTTTCCAGTGAAAACAGCCTGCCACTGTTGACCAGAAAGTATCAGGGTCATGCAGGCTTTGGTCGTAAGCGTTTTTGTATTCGTGAAAAGAAGTGATACGGGGAAGCATGGTGCAGGCAAGAGGTTGATCGTGTGAAAGAAATGGAGTGGTCTGATGAGCCGGAAATTTACATAGAGGAATGCGCTCAAACACAAAATACCAATTCCCTTTTTAATTTAGTGCCCGGATAAAATTTAGTCACCAAAATAAATGAGAATGAACAGGCTTGGTTCGGTATTTTTTTCTTTAATAATTGTCGCCTCCGAAGCGATAACAGCTGTTGCTCAGGGAAATTTACCTGCAACTGATATTTATATCCTCTCCATTTCCAAAAATGAAAAGGGAAAATACCTGGTGACGGAGCCCGAAAAAATTACGCCATGGAAGGGTTACGACAATCAACCTTATTTTCTGCCCGATGGAACCGGGTTGCTTTACACCTCGATCCGGGACAGCACGAAAGCAGATATTTATAAATATACTTTCCAGTTCGCAAAGACTTCGCAAGTAACGCATACACCCAATACTGCTGAATATTCACCAATGCTGATGCCTGACAAAAGCGGCATCTCATGCGTCCGTGTTTTGGAGGATGACAGTACACAATTGTTTACCAAAGCCATGGCACATGATGAATATGTTCCCATCTTTCCCAATTTGAATCCGGTCGGTTACTATTGCTGGATCAACAATGATGTAGCTGCCATGTTTGTGTTAGGTGAGCCGCAGACACTGCAACTTGGCTACTATAAAACAGGTGTGATAAAAAAGGTGGGAGAGAGAATTGGCCGCTGCCTGGTTCGGATGCCTGGAAAAACTTCCACCGGTTTTTACTATGTGCAGTTTGATGAAGATTCTACTTCATCCACCATCAATTTTTATGATTTGAAAACCGGCAAGACATCAGAAATGGTAGCCACTTTACCCGGTTCAGAAGATTTTGGTATAATGCCAGACGGTACTTTTTTAATGAGTTCTGAAGGTGTGTTGTATAAATATCTGCCGGGCACCGACAAAGACTGGCTCTCCATTGCCGAGTTTGAAGGAACGGCGGTAGAAAAATTTTATCGCATTGTTGTAAACCCTGCTGGTGATAAGATCGCGGTGGTGACGTATCCGGAAGAACGTCCTTAAATATATCGGAAATAGTGCGCTGGCACAGCTTGATATCTTCCAAAACAATGTCTATTAATCCCACATTTTGCAGTTCAAAGCGGCAACGGGTTTAACCCCGACGTAGAGCTGCTTAGGGTTTGTGAAACATTTTCTTTTCTTGACAAATTGAGCAAACCCTTAGCAGCTCTAAGTCGCAGCGAAGCGGGATTTTT
>JBGAWA010000109.1:0-12785 GCA_044227805.1 Chitinophagales bacterium
ACACGAATGAGAATAAGTTCTTTCAGATTCGTAAGCCTCCCGATTTCTGATGGAAGAGACCCAAGCTCTTTATTCGAAATCTTCAGCCGCTGCACGGCGGAAGGATTATCAAGCGCTTTATCAAGGCTGTTATAGGTGCGGTAGGTAGCACAACTGCAACAGCTGATGACAACGCAGCATAACAGGAAGTGTTTAATCATCATCATTTGCATACCTCCTTTATTCAACCCACATTTTGCAGTTCAAAACGCCAATGGGTTTAACCCCGACGTAGAACTGCTTAGGGTTTGTGAAACATTTTCCTTTCTTGACAAATTGAGCAAACCCTTAGCAGTTCTTAGTCGCAGCGAAGCGGGATTTTTCCACTGAAAAATCCGGGTTCAAATTTCGATAATAAATTGAAACCTGCATGTTGCATTTAAAAATGGCAACGGTTTTAACCCCGCCGTAGAACTGAATAGGATTTGTTAAACATTATTCTCTTCTAAAAAGTGAACAAACCCATAGCAGTTCTGAGTGATAGCGTCGCGAGGTGTTCATTGAAAAATAGTGATTACAAGGCAGTCTTTTGCATCTGGCCACCTTCTACCAATCAGAAGATGTTTAACGCCGCATAGAATACTATTTGCAATACCAATAAAGGAATGGCCACCTGGTTCTCTTTCACCGGCTTCATCTGGTTAAAGAAGAGCTGCATGAAAAAGGAAATATAGAACCAGGCAAAAAAATTCTGCACCGGTATGATGTTGTTTTCCCAATGCCAGAGATCATATCGTAGAGCCACCGGTTCCATCAAATAATCAAGCGCCGTTATGATGGCTGCTGCCGTCAACTCAATCCACGGCCTTTCAATTCCGATCTGCCGCACGGCAACATGAGTGATATAAACCAATAGCAACCAGTTGACGCCGATGATCAGTGGAGTATCAAAAAGCTTCCAGCCCAATGAATTTCCGAAAGAACTGGAACCAAAAATCAATCCTGTATGCCTTCCGGCTGCTTCGATGCCAAAACCGGCCACTATCACAATCGTCAGTGTAAAAATTACGCCCCTGTTCCAGGATTGATGGAAGATGCACAATACAACAACTGAAAGCAGTATAGTGAAGGGTACCAAATACCGGAATATTTCAGGGAATGAATTACTCACCATTCCAAAAAAGCATATCACATAGGTGAATGCGAGTAAAACCATAGAAACTATCAACCGGTAATTTTTCTTCCGCATTTACTTGCTTTGTTGAAAGATGTAAACATCGATAAGAGCGCCAATATAGAGCATTCACGTGATCTTCATTCAAATGGGAATCAGTTTCTGCGAATGGTGATGATCTCAGAAAAAATGTCAACCGGAATGGTAAAACAAGTTCTGTTTTGAACAGCAAAATGCGTCATTAAGAGATTCACGACGTGAAAGGCACAGGTAAATATTTTATACCTTATTTTTGGCCACATGAACCAACTATTGTTACTTGTCTCCCTTTACATCTCGTCTGTCAGCCTGCAGGTCACTGATGGCGATGACGAGATCAGATGGGCTGACCGCAGTGAAATTACTTTCGAAGACTTCAAGGGCGATGTTCCGGGAGATTCTCCGTGGGCTGCACTTACCGCCAGTTACATCTATTTCAATTACAGCACGAGCAATGGCAGGATCAGTACCATCAGGGTTTACGCTTCCTTCAAAAAAAATGAGTCGTGGATGAAGACGAACCGTGATGACGTACTTGGGCATGAGCAATTACATTTTGCCATCACAGAATATTTCGCCAGGAAACTGTATGCCGATTCGCAGGCCCTCAAAGAAAAAACCGGTGACCTTTCCGCCGCTGCAAATTCATTATTCAGAAAAATCAATGAATCCTGTGACCGTTTGCAGGCAACCTATGACAGTGAGACGGAGCATGGCATTAAGACCGAAGAACAGACCAGATGGAAAGCTAAAGTGGAGGCTATGCTGAAAGAGTATGATGCCTATCCGGCAATGACAGAATAAGTTTCCCGGCCACCACACTTCATTGAATCTTGCACGTATCAAAACGAAACTTTCCGGAATATGCCTTCAATACAAAGAACATGTTGATCTTACGCATCTTAACCAGTTAATAAAAAATCACAATGGACACATCCATTTTCGGTGCTCCGAAAATAACTTTTGATGAAGTAAAACAAATTGATGCCAATGCGCCACAGCTGATTATGTGGGCCATTCCGGTCATGGTATTTTTTTCGGCACTTGAATATTTTGTCGCCAAGTATCAGCACAGAGATGATATCTATAATGACAAAGAATTACGCGGTTCCGTATTGATAGGCCTCGGAAACCTGCTGAGCAACTACGTAGCTAAACTATTGCTGTTTCTCTTAGTTGTCTTCTTCTATAACCTTGTGCCGTGGAGAATGGAATTCCGTTGGTGGTTATTTATTCCCTGTTATATATTGCTGGATCTGTGCAGTTACTGGGCGCATCGCATTTCACACCTCCAAAGATTTTGGTGGACGACGCATGTTCCGCACCACAGCGCAAACAATTACAACCTGGCCGTATCATTCCGGTTGTCATGGATACAGGAATTCAAGATTCTTTTTTTTATTCCCGTCACTATTACCGGTTTTCACCCGATGATATTTTTTGTAGTCAACCAGGTAGCGGTTCTTTTTCAATTTTGGGTGCATACCGAATACATCAAAAAGCTGCCACGTTGGATTGAATATATTTTTGCCACGCCATCCAATCATCGTGTACATCACGGATCGCAGGAAAAGTACATCGACAAAAATTTTGGCGCCACCTTCAGTATATGGGACCGTATGTTCGGCACTTTTCAGCCGGTAGAAGAACGGCCGAAATACGGGTTAACGATACCGGTTCACTCAGGGAATCCCTTCCGCCTGGTATTCCAGGAAACCATTGACATGATACAGGATGTCAGAAAAGCAACAACCTGGCGGGAGCGTGTATGGTATCTCTTTGGCAGCCCGGTCAGTATTGCGCGGCACAAGCGGGAAATGGCCGCGAAACAACAGCAACAGCAACTGGAACAAACGGAAACTAAATTGCAACCGCAATTGATGTCTTCCTGAAGTATCTCTGCTTCAGCCGGCTATTTTACGAACTGCGGAATGAAGGATTAACGGAATTCTATCTGTACGAAATCGCCAATACTGAGATTCAGTAAGCCCATGGCATTGCCTTTATGGATGGCAATTTCAAGATAACCGCTGGAATTGAAAAGACATACCTTTTCACTTTCAGGCACATCATAATAATTCCTGCTGATGCTATCCACATCTTCATATTTCTTAAAGTAAATAAGAAAGTTACGATTTTGCTGTATGCGCTCAAATTCATCCTTGCGGATATTCACTACGGCATTTTCGAACCGGTCCAAATAGATAATAGTTGCCTTAATGTAATTAGCTGCCACGATGGGCTGTCCGATGGCAGACTGCCGGAAAGAATTGGTCTTCACCCCAATCTCTTCCGGACTGCCACCATTTACCAGATGCTTCAACGCCCTGACATATAAATCCTTCATGGGCAAGGTGCTTTGTGATTCAGCACCCTGCAACTGCAGTCTAAATACCTGGTCAGGTAAACCGCCGTCCCAGAGGAGTCCGAAAATACCATTGTCGGGACCGATAAATACATAGTCCTCCTTCATTACCACAAGGTGCGCCATCCCAGCTTCACTGTTCATATTTACACCAATGAGATGATAAGTACCTGACGGAAAATGATGATAGCCATTCTTCAGTACAAATGCGCCATGCATGATATTGAACGGCAAAATATCATGAGTGATATCAACAATTACTGCCTCCGGAAGAGCTTTCAGCAATTCACCCTTCACTGCAGCCGCATAGTGATCGCGGTAGCCCAGGTCAGTGGTAAGTGTGATGAATGCCATGCAGTTTATGCTCTTGATTTTTTTACGTTGAATCCTAAAGTTTTGCAAAATAACAGCATAAAAGTCATGATACTGCCATTCGCAATATGGTATTGTGAACTATCGTGGCGAGGCAAAGAAATTCAGCAAGCCTGCATTCACCTAACAGCCTTCCATGAACGGAAGACCACTGAATATTTATCCACAAAATGTTCTCAAACCCGCCACACTGAACTATTTACAGCGTGAATTTCGTTTGACGCATGACCTTGCCTTTTCTTTAATTTTACAAAACAAAACTTCATAGCACATTGACAGAACTAATCATTCATCTCGACTCTATCGAACCCATTGATTTGCTGGGCATCAATAATTCACGTTTGCAGATTCTGAAAAACGCTTTCCCTAGGGTAAAATTCACATCACGCGGCAACAAGATAAAGATTGAAGGTAATACTGAAGATCTTGAATTGCTGGAAGACAAAATCAACAGCCTGGTTCATTTTATTGAGAAATATGGAAGGCTGACGGATAAAGCTGCCGAAGACCTGTTGGATGATGTGGATCCGTTTGATCTGGATATGCCAAAGGTCAACGATGATGCGCTGGTGTATGGCCCCAATGGCATCGTGGTGAAAGCGCGTACTCCCAACCAGAAAAAGATGGTCGAACTATCAGAACATAACGACATCATTTTTGCCATTGGTCCGGCCGGAACAGGAAAGACCTACACAGCGGTAGCACTTGCCGTAAGAGCATTAAAAAATAAAGAGATCCGAAAAATTATTCTCACCCGACCTGCAGTGGAAGCCGGTGAAAACCTTGGCTACCTGCCCGGCGATCTGAAAGAGAAAATTGATCCTTACCTGCGTCCCTTGTATGATGCATTGGACGATATGATTCCGCTGGACAAGCTCAATTACTACATGACCAACCGTGTGATTGAAGTGGCGCCACTCGCTTTCATGAGAGGCCGGACGTTAGATCATGCCTATATCATTCTTGACGAAGCACAAAACACCACGGATTCACAATTAAAAATGTTTCTGACACGCATCGGCTCCTCCGCTAAATGCATAGTGACTGGTGATATCACACAGATTGATCTGCCCAAATCGCAGCGCAGCGGACTCTTCCGTGCCCTGGATATACTCTCTGAAATTAAAGGTATTGGCACCGTAAAGCTTACCGAGCAGGATGTGGTACGGCATCCTCTGGTGAAAAAGATCATTACAGCTTATGAAAATTCGGATCCCAAAGATGACCGATCAACCGCTCCTCCTTTTCCGGGAGACCAGCCGCTCAACTGATGAATTCAAATTTTCCTTACCGGGAAATATTCATTCATAACCGGCACTTTTAAATTTCAAGAGAAGAAGTCCTGACGGATTGTTTGCACTTCGGTAAAAGAAATAAAATTTTGAAATTCAAGTAACCAACGTGTTGAGCACCTCAACAGACATTCAGAACATATTAATAAAAGTGATCAAATTCTGATCACTCTTAAGCCATACTGCAGTTTTACTGTTGCAATGAAAAATTTTAAGGTTGAAATAGGAGATAAACATGATTTGTAGCAAGGTTCTTTTTTTTTACCTAACTTTCCTTTTTCACATAATTTTTTTCTGGAATGTCTGAGCGCGAAATCGGAAATACACCAGAAGTAAATTAGTTGCGAGTCAGTAAGCAGTAAAACACCTGTTGGACTTGAATAACCGTCTTTCACTATTTTTTAAGCAGGTACTCCTGTATTGTTGGGTGCTCTTGCCTTCCATGGGCATGGGTCAATCCTACAATATGACTACGGGAACAATATCGACTTGCAGCGGCACCTTTTATGATGATGGCGGCTCTGCCTCAACCTATTCAGCCAACGCTACGCTTATCGAAACTTTTACCAGCAGCACAAGTTCCTGCCTGGTGGTGACATTTACCAGTTTTCTTACACAGACAGGGAACGATATCCTTACGATTTATGATGGCCCGTCAACGGCTTCCACGGTCATAGGAAATTACTCCGGGAATGTTTCGCCTGGAACAATAGTGGCCAGCACAGCCTCACTTACTTTCAAGTTTGTTTCCAATGCCACCGGTAATAAAGCAGGATGGGCAGCATCTATCAGCTGCGGCAGTTGCGGGGCCACATTTGTACTCAACAACAACTCAACGATAAGTGCCTGCGACGGATTATTCTATGACAGTGGAGGCGTGGGTGGTACCTATGGCAACCTTGAAAACTACACGCAGACATATTGTTCGAGTTCTTCCAATTGTATTCAGTTCACTTTTTATTCCATGAGTCTGAATGCTGGTGATACGCTTAAAATTTACGACGGCCCTTCCACTGCTTCAACGCTCATCGGCAAATACACAGGTACTACCTATCCGCCTCCCCTGCTTTCACTAACTGGTTGCCTTACATTTAATATTAAAACTAATAACAGTGGTACAGGTCCCGGATGGACTGCGGCCATTGCCTGTACCACGTGTCCTTCTGCTCCATCCGGAACTGCTAATTACACACAGCCCATCGTGGGCCTTGGTGGTTCTTACCTTGGCGGGCCCATGGTGGCTACTTGCGGAGGAACATTTACGGATGATGGTGGTGTTTCCGGAAACTATGCGAATGGTGTTACGCTACAGGTCTATAAAACATTTTGCCCGGCTACCATCAATAATTGTCTGCGTGCCAACTTCTATTCTGTCGACCTGAAAAGCGGCGATAAGCTGCAAATCATCAATGGGCCGACCATGGACAATGCTGCATTTACCACAGGTACTCCACTAATAAATACGAGTTGCTCCTCATATGAATCCTGTATGGCACTGGGTTATGGACCTTATCTGTCGAATGACCAAAGTGGCTGTATCTCCTTCATTTTCAATTCTAATGCTTCCGCCAACGGAACTGGATGGGTAGCAACTTTTGATTGTGTACCCTGCGCCAGCGGCCCCAACGGTACTGATAACAACGATTGCGCCCTTATCACTCCCATCTGCACCAATACCGGGTTCAGCGATGCAAGCACTGGTCCGGGTGTTAGCGCCGATGTATCTGACGACTGCCTGATTACGGAAACATACTCCAACTGGTACACCTTTACCGTTTCAGCGTCCGGAACGCTGGGAATGACCATTGATCCGCTTTCCACCGGCAATTCGCAGCCTGAAGATTATGACTGGGCACTTTATGGCCCCAATGCATCATGCGGAGCATTGGGAGATCCTATTCGCTGTTCGACAGCCACCACACAAGGTCAAACAAATAACACCGGCAGTCAGGGAAATACAGGCATCAGCACAGCCAACAATACGACCTATCCCGGTTATTCATGTGCGTCATCGAATGATGTGAACGAAACTTCCTGTGGCAACGGATGGGTGAATGATCTCCCCGTGACCACCGGACAGGTCTATTATCTCTGTGTGAGCAAATGGTCTGCCGGCGGAAGTGGTTTCAACCTCAACTGGACATTAACCAATGGTGCAGGCATTGACTGTACTGTCTTACCAATTGAACTCACTACTTTTGAATGTAATGCACAGGATAATTTAGTAACCATTAGCTGGACGACTGCCAGCGAGCTTAACAACGATCATTTCCTCGTTGAAAAGTCGGCTGACGGCGAAAACTTCCAACCATTCGCCACAGTACCCGGAAAAGCCTTCAGCAGTGCGCCCACCGACTATTTTATGATTGATTATTATCCGGCCAAAGGAAACAATTATTACCGCCTTTCACAGACTGATAAAAACGGGCATACACAGCAATTACGTACCTCAGTTTGCGGTTTCAATAATCAGGAAGAAGACATCCTGCTACAGGTATTCGATCTATCGGGAAGAATCGTGTATGCAAATGAGGTAAAAAACATCGCAGTCGAATCTTTATTACCGAACATGCCGTTGCAACCCGGACTTTATATTACCGCTATCAGTTACAAAAATGGCACCGCTACCGTCAGCAAGTATTTGAAAACTGAATGATGCTCCTGTGTGACTACAGTAATGACTTATTATTTTGTTACGTGCGTTTTCGATCAGTCAGCTATTGAATCCCAATCTAAATTAAACCCGCATGTTGCCGTTCAAAACAACAACAGGGTTAACCGCAAAGGAACACTGCTTAGAGTTCGTGAAACATTATTTTTGAATCCACATTTTGCAGTTCAAAGCGGCAACGGGTTTAACCCCGACGTAGAGCTGCTTAGGGTTTGTGAAACATTTTCTTTTCTTGACAAATTGAGCAAACCCTTAGCAGCTCTAAGTCGCAGCGAAGCGGGATTTTTCCACTGAAAAATCCGGGTTGAAAAGATGAGCAAAGCAATAGCAGCGTTAAGTCGTCGCGAAGCGGAGTTTTTCAATTGAAAAATGGAGGCTGCAAAACCAAGGACTATTCCCATCATCTTTTAGCAACCTAAAAAATGAACTATACATGACACCGGATCAGCTTAGTCATATCGCGCAGCAGTGGTTTGCTGCCTTTAACAGTCATGACCTTACAGCGCTGCTCGCTTTGTATGCTGATGACGCAGAGCACTACAGCCCTAAACTGAAACTGCATCAGCCCGAAACGCATGGCTGGATCAAAGGGAAAAGAGCTTTACATGACTGGTGGCAGGGGGCCTTTCTCCGCTTACCTACACTGCAGTATGAACTGTTGAAACTCACCGCCAACGAACATCGTGTCTTCATGGAATACATCCGGCATGTTGACAGTGAAGAAGATTTGCGGGTGGGTGAAGTGCTGGAGATCAGGGATCACCTGATTGTGAGTTCAAGGGTTTATCATGGATGATGAGTGGTGGTAGTTAGCATGGCAATTGAAAACACATTCTTAAAATATGGAATGGTTATAATCAGGAAATAGTCATCAACGTAAAGAAATTACAACAGGCTGCTTCGTTTACTGTAAACAAAAAAATCCGCCCGAAAGCGGATTTTCCATTTTTACGTAAGTAAAGCGGTTCTTCTATTGCGCCGCATCTGTGTTACCACCTGAAGGCGTTTCACGCTGGCTTGTTTGAGTGATAGTGGCGGCTGTTGATTTTGAAATATTATTACAATCATTTCCTGATACTTCCGTTGCCACTCCTTTTACATCAGCTGGTTTTGCGCAGCAAGCACCAGTATGCTCAGCCGTTTCCATACCCGGGGATTGCATCATCAGGCTGAAGTTATGTTTGGAAGCATCGTCTTTATGAAGGCCCAGCAATCCGTTTAGCGGAATGGATGGCGCAATAACAAGACTTACAATACTCATGAGTTTGATGAGGATGTTCATGGAAGGGCCGCTTGTATCTTTGAATGGATCACCAACGGTATCTCCTGTAACAGAAGCTTTGTGCGGCTCCGATTTTTTATAAAAGACTTCTCCGTTGATCTCTACACCTTTCTCAAAAGATTTTTTTGCATTGTCCCAAGCACCGCCGGCATTAGACTGAAACATGCCCATCAGTACACCGGACACGGTAACACCAGCCAGCAAACCGCCCAACACTTCAGGGCCAAATAAAAATCCTATAACAACGGGAACGATCAATGCGATGGCACCCGGGAGCATCATTTCACGCAGCGAAGCTTCTGTGGAAATTGCAACACACTTATCATACTCAGGTTTGCCGGTACCTTCCATGATGCCTGGTATTTCGCGGAACTGCCGGCGAACTTCCTGCACCATGCTCATCGCCGCACGGCCAACAGCGGCAATAGCAAGTGATGAGAAAAGAAATGGTATCATTCCGCCGATGAATAAGCCAGCCAACACATCCGCTTTATAGATATCGATGGAATCAATGCCGGAGATACCAACGAAAGCGGCAAACAAAGCAAGGGAAGTCAGCGCTGCAGAAGCAATGGCAAATCCTTTTCCGGTTGCAGCCGTGGTATTGCCTACTGCATCTAATATATCTGTTTTTTCACGAACATCTTTGGGCAACTCACTCATTTCGGCAATTCCTCCTGCGTTATCGGCAATTGGACCAAAAGCATCAATAGCCAGTTGCATGGTAGTAGTGGCCATCATGCCGGCTGCTGCAATGGCAACACCATAGATTCCGGCAAACTGATAGGCACAGAAGATACCGCTTGCCAGCACAATGATAGGTGCCATAGTGGATTCCATGCCAACAGATAAACCGCCGATGATATTGGTAGCATGACCGGTAGAAGACTGTTTGATGATCATTTTTACCGGGCGTTTGCCCATGGATGTATAATATTCAGTTATCATACTCATCAAAGTTCCCACAACAAGACCCACTACAATGGCACCGAATACGCCATTGCGGGAGAACTCAAGATTACGTAAAGTCATTGTTTCTGGAAGTATCGCCCCAACGATGAAATAAGAGGCAACCGTGGTGAGTATAATAGCACCCCAGTTTCCATTGTTTAAAGCTTTTTGAACAATACCTGTACTTAATTCGGTCGTTTCTTTTATTCTTACGAAATACATACTGATGATGGAAAAAATAATACCTGCGCCGGCAATAATCATCGGCAGCAGGATCGGCGCTAAGCCATTATACCCATCAACTGATTTGGTCTCACCACCCAACACCATGGTGGCAAGTATCGTTGCGACGAAAGACCCAAACAGGTCGGCGCCCATTCCGGCTACATCACCAACGTTATCACCAACATTATCCGCGATAGTGGCAGGGTTGCGCGGATCATCTTCCGGGATACCTGCTTCCACCTTTCCAACCAGGTCGGCGCCAACGTCGGCAGCCTTTGTATAAATACCGCCACCGACACGGGCAAAAAGCGCTATGCTTTCTGCGCCCAGTGAAAAACCGGTAAGCACTTCCAGTGCTGTGGTCAGGTGTTCATTAGAGGAAGGATCAACATACATTGTATAGAAAATCACAAAGAGGGAACTCAATCCAAGCACAGCAAGGCCCGTTACTCCCAGTCCCATTACTGAACCACCTGTAAATGAAACTGCCAGCGCTTTTGAAAGAGAAGTGCGGGCAGCATGTGCCGTTCTCACATTCGCTTTGGTGGCGATACGCATTCCAATAAACCCGGCAGTGGCAGAAAATACGGCTCCGGTAACAAAAGACCCTGCAATGAGCCAGCTGGATTCCGGGTTAGCCCAACCAAGAACGGCCAGCAAAACCGCCGCAATGGCTACAAAAAATCCAAGTATTCTCCATTCAGCACGTAAGAAAGCCATTGCGCCTTCGGCAATATGCTTTGCAATTTCCTGCATCCTGTCATTACCTGCATCCTGCTTGGTCACCCACGAAGCCTTGATAGCCGTGAAGATCAATGCGACGATGCCAAACAAGGGTATTACGTAAAACAAATTATTCATAGGGGTCTGAAATTTTAGCCCGCAAAAATAGTCCGTTAAGCATGAAAATGGAATTTTTTGCCGGATATTTTACCACCCTGCCTTCAGCATGCGGCGTTTGCCCTGTAAATCCGTTTTGATACTTATGCGCTGATAACCATGCTGATAGAAGACTTCCGCTACCCTGTCAGCCATGTTTTCATGCATTTCGACATAAATAAAACCATCCTGCAATAACTGCTTTTGACTCAGAATAGCTATTGCTTCATAGTAAACCATTGGATCATGATCCGGGACAAACAAGGCAATGTGTGGTTCGAAGCCTACCACCTGTTGCTGCAGGGTCTTCCTTTCTGAGACCGGAATATAGGGTGGATTGCTGCAAATGATGTTGAAACGGTTTCCCGGCAGAAAAGCATTCACATTTTTATCTTGAATGATGCTAAATAAATCGAGCTTCTTAAAAACGACATTAACCTCATGGAGTGTTGCATTTTCAATAGCCGTCTCCAGCGCTGCGTCACTTATATCAAGAGCCGTAACGGAGGCCTGCGGAAGGTTCTTTTTCAGGGCAATGGCCATACATCCGCTGCCGGTGCCGATCTCCAACAGGTTGATGGGTCCGGCAGCCTGCTGATCCTTGATGATCCATTCCACGAGCTCTTCCGTTTCGGGTCGAGGTATCAGCACATTTTTATTGACTTTTAACTTCAATCCGTAAAAGAAAGTGCTGCCGAGTACATATTGCACAGGCTCTCCTTTCAGCAGCCTGACCAATTTATAGGCAAGGTCATTTGCTTTGACTTCAGAGATCGTTTCCTGTGACTGCAGCAAGAAGCCGGTCTTTGAAAGTGATAACCGATCTTCAAATATCCAATGCGTGATATTCTCAGCTTCCGCCCTGTCATATAGTGGCGTCAACGACTTAACAAAGTGATCGTAAACATGACGGTAGGTCATGTGGCGAAGTTATAGCAAATAGTAAACGGATGACGCGGCAGAACACAAAATGCAATACCGGTAGGCTACGGGTGACTTAGAATGCACAGCCGATCAATATATTGTCATCCTTACTGAGGTTAAATTTGATGAATACCTTATTGAAACCAGCCACTGAACTTTGAACAATAATTTTTAATGCCGAAGATGGAGAAGCGGAAGATATCGTTCGCCATTCTCTGTCCGTATCTCAAATTCTGTTAGGTTTGTCAAATGGCGCAGAATCATGAACTCTTCATGCAACGCTGTTTTGACCTTGCCTTGCAAGGGTCAGGCAAGGTGGCACCTAACCCATTAGTTGGCGCTGTGATTGTGTATGACGGACGGATCATCGGCGAAGGTTACCATGCGCAATATGGTGGTCCGCATGCAGAAGTGAATGCAATCAATTCAGTTGATAAAAGTGATGCTGCTTTGATACAGGTATCAAGATTGTATGTTAACCTGGAGCCCTGTTCCCACACCGGCAAAACACCGCCGTGTACGAATCTGATTATTGAAAAAAAGATTCCGGAGATTATTATTGGAATGCAAGATCCCAATCCTCTGGTGGCAGGCAAAGGTATTGAGCAATTAAAACAAGCCGGCTGCCAGGT